>NZ_KB290534.1:16898-43409 GCF_000282835.1 Pandoraea sp. B-6
CCAACCAGGCGGGTACGATGAGCGGACGCTTCAATCCCAGCGAAGGCGTACGTGCCAAGGCGTTGCTGTTCGATGCGAGCGCCATCGCCAGCACCGACGGGCTCAGCGCGCTCTATACGTTCTTCCATGACACCCTCGCCTGCCTCGACCGATGCGCCCGCGTGCTCGTGCTGGGCGTGCCGCCCGCGCTGGCACCGACACCCCAGGCCAGCGTGGCGCAGCGCGCGCTCGAAGGCTTCGTGCGATCGCTCGCCAAGGAACTCAAGCGCGGGGCCACGGCGCAGTTGCTCTACGTCGCGCCGCACGCTCGGGACGCCCTGCACTCCACGCTGCGCTTCTTTCTCTCGCCGCGCGCCGCCTACGTAAGCGGTCAGGCCATCACCCTGCAAGCGCCGGTATTCACAACGCCGCCGACTCACGACGATCGTCCACTCGCCGGACAGGTCGCCGTTGTGACAGGCGCGGCGCGCGGCATCGGCGAAGCGATCGCCACCGTGCTGGCACACGACGGCGCGCATGTCGTGTGCGTCGACATCGCGCAAGCACAGAGCGCGCTCGAGGCTGTGGCGATGCGTCTCGACGGCAGCGCGCTCACGTGCGACATTGCCGCGCCCGAAGCGGGGGCGACATTGCTCGCGCATCTGGCCACGCATGCGCCACGCGGCCTTGACATCCTCGTGCACAACGCCGGCATCACGCGCGACAAGACGCTCGTGCGCATGAGCGAAGCGCAATGGCAGAGCGTGCTCGACATCAATGTCGGTGCGCCGCAACGCATCAATCAGGCGCTGCTCGATGCTGGGGTGCTGCGCGCCAACAGCCGGATCGTCGGTGTGGCGTCGATCAGTGGCATTGCGGGAAATCGGGGGCAGACCAACTACGCGGCGTCGAAGGCGGCGGTGATTGGCATGATCGAAGCCTGGTCGCCGGTGCTCGCCGAGCGCCACATCAGCATCAATGCCGTCGCTCCCGGCTTCATCGAGACGCAGATGACCGCCGCTGTGCCGTTCGCCATTCGCGAAGCCGGGCGCCGGATGAACTCCCTCGGCCAGGGCGGCCAGCCGGTCGACGTGGCGCAGGCCATTGCCTGGCTGGCGCACCCCGCATCGGGCGCATTGACCGGACAGGTGGTGCGCGTGTGCGGCCAGAGCCTGCTAGGTGCATGACCATGCCCAACGACCGCCCTCGCGAACCGCTTGGCAAGGCGTTGCCGTCGGACGCCGGGCTCGCCCCGATCGACGTCACACGCCTGCCCTCCCCGCACACGCTGTTTCTGCGGGCACTGCTCTCGTCCCGCAAGCCAGCGAACGCGCAACGGCTCCCACCCTTGGCATTCGCGCGACGCAATGTCACGCTCGACGCCGACGCCATCGCCCGTTACGCGCGCTTGTGCGGCTTCACCGCGGCGCACGGGGTGCCACCCACGTGGCCGCATCTGCTCGCCTTCCCGCTGCATATGTTGCTGATGACCGACCGCGCATTTCCGTTCGCCATGCTCGGCATGGTGCATCTGGATAATCGCATTCGTCAGCACGCTTCGCTCACGCCGGGAGAGCGGCTCGATCTGGATGTCCGGTGCGGCCCGCTGTTCGCCCATGACAAGGGACAGGTCTTTACGGTCCTCACCACGGCGCGACGCGATGGGGTTGTCGTGTGGTCGGGAGAGAGCGGATACCTGCGCACCGGTGTGCCCGACCCGCTCGGCGCACCGTATCGCGCCGCGTTGGGCGCCGACCCATCGCTCGCGAAGACCGCCGCATGGCATGTGCCGGGCGACCTTGGCCGCCAGTACGCGCGGGTGTCCGGCGATTACAACCCGATCCATCTCTGGCCGGTCACGGCCCGGCTGTTCGGCTTTGCGCACCCCATCATTCACGGCATGTGGAGCTTCGCCCGAAGCCTAGCGGCCGTGTTACCGGCCGACGCGCCCTGCCTCGATCTGCTCGTGGAGTTCAAAAGGCCGCTGCCGCTGCCGGGCGATGTCACGCTCTGGCGCGATGCTTGCGGCGGCGCCTTCGAATTGCGCGACGCGGCAGGCACGGTGCCCCATCTGCGCGGACGGTGGCAACACGCGCCGACCGTGTCGTCTTCCCCCCTCGACCCGGACCCTTCATGAGCGCCTTCACGCCTACCGCGCCGCCCCCCGCCTTGCGCCGCGTTGCCATTCTCGGCGGCAACCGCATCCCGTTTGCGCGCGCCAACACGGCATATGCCACGGCGTCAAATCAGGACATGCTCACCGCCGCGATTCAGGGACTCGTCGACCGGTTTGCGCTGCATGATCAGCGCCTGGGGGAAGTCGCCGCGGGGGCCGTGCTCAAACACGCGCGCGATTTCAACCTGACGCGCGAATCCGTCCTGTCGACGACGCTCGCCCCGCAAACGCCCGCCTACGATGTTCAGCAAGCGTGCGGCACGGGCCTCGAGGCCGCCATCCTGACCGGCAACAAAATTGCGCTCGGCCAGATCGACGTGGCGATCGCCGGCGGGGTCGACACCGCCTCGGACGCCCCGATCGCCGTGAACGAGACACTGCGCAGGATTCTGCTGGAGGCCAACCGACAGCGCAGCGCTGGGGGCAAGCTCGGTGCGCTAGCGAAGGCGCGTCCCGGCATGTTGTTCAAGCCGGCGCTACCTCGTAACGGCGAACCACGCACCGGGTTGTCGATGGGTGAGCATTGCGAGCAGATGGCCAAGCGCTGGCAAATCGAGCGCGCCGCACAGGACGAACTCACGCTCGCGAGCCATCAACATCTGACCGCCGCGTATGAACGCGGGTTCTTCCTCGATCTGATGACGCCGTTTCGCGGCCTGCAACGCGACAACAACCTGCGCCCCGACGTCACGCTGGAGACCTTGAACGCCCTCAAGCCGGTGTTCGATCGCAGTGCCGCGGGCACGCTCACGGCGGGCAACTCGACCCCGCTGACGGACGGCGCCTCGTGCGTGCTGCTCGCGAGCGAAGACTGGGCACACGCGCACGACATTCCCGTGCTCGCTTATCTGACGTACTCGCAAACCGCGGCCGTCGACTTCTTTCATCCCGATGAAACCCGGCGCGAAGGACTGCTCATGGCGCCGGCGTACGCCGTGCCACGCATGCTCGCCCAGGCCGGCCTCACGCTGCAGGACTTCGACTTCTACGAAATTCACGAGGCGTTCGCGGCGCAGGTGCTTTGCACATTGAAAGCGTGGGAAGACCCGCAATACTGCCGCGATCGGCTGGGCCTCGCCGCGCCGCTGGGCACCATCGAGCGGCAGCGGCTGAACGTGAATGGCAGTTCGCTTGCCTGCGGGCATCCGTTCGCGGCCACCGGTGCACGCCTGCTTGCCACCCTCGCCAAACAGCTCGCCGAGCGTGGCGGCGGGCGTGGCCTCATCTCGATTTGCGCGGCCGGCGGACAAGGCGTGGTCGCCATGCTGGAACGATAACGCAGACGACGTTACAGGGGCAGTCACAAGCACGGCCCCGCCGCAGCAGGCGAGTCGCCAACAGAGCCACCGCCTGATCTCGGGTGCCCGTGCCAAAAGACCTCAAGGGAGACAACGATGGACTCAGCTGTTCAGCACGAACGCGTGTGGCTAGATGCTTACCCGCCTGGCGTTCCCGCCGACATCGATACGACACGCTACACGTCGCTGGTGCAGGCGTTCGACGAATGGATCGACAAGTACCGCGAACGCATTGCGTTCGTGAGTCTGGGGAGCGAAATCACCTATGGCGAGGTCGCCCGCCAGGCGTATGCCTTTGCCGCGTGGCTGCAAGCCCACGGCGTGCAGAAGGGAGAGCGCGTGGCGCTCATGATGCCCAATTGCTTCCAGTACCCGATCGGCCTGTTCGGCACGCTGATCGCCGGGGCCGTGGTCGTCAACGTCAATCCCCTGTACACCGTTCGCGAACTCAAACATCAATTGCAGGACAGCGGCGCACGTACGATCGTCGCGTTTGAGAACTTCGCGAAAACCGTGCAGGACGCGATCCCTGGCACCGAGGTGCGCCACGTGCTCGTCACGCAGATCGGCGACTTGCTCGGCACCGGCCTGAACGTCAAGGGACGCCTCGTCAACTTCCTCATGCGGCGAATCACGAAGCAAGTGCCGCCCTACGATCTTCCGCAGGCGATCCCGCTGCGCCGAGCGCTCGCCGAGGGCGCAAAGCACACGCCTGCGCCGGTGCCCCTCGCGCGCGACGACCTCGCCTTCCTACAATACACGGGGGGCACGACCGGCGTGGCCAAGGGGGCGATGCTGACGCACGGGAACGTGCTGGCCAACCTGTTGCAAACCGAGGCATGGGCCGCCGGCCAGCTCGACGGGGACATCGAGGTGAATCTGTCGCTGCTGCCCATGTATCACATCCTGTCGCTCACGGTGAACTGCCTGGTGTTCATGAGCCTGGGGGGGCGCAACATCCTGATTGCAAATCCGCGCGATGTGAAGAAAGTCGTCTACATCATCCGCAACGAGACATTCACCGGCGTCACGGGCGTGAACACTCTGTTCAACGGTCTGCTCGAGAACCAGGACTTCTGTGCGCGCGACTTCTCCCGGCTGAAGCTCTCGCTTGCCGGTGGCATGGCAACGCAACGTGCCATTGCCGAGCGATGGAAACAGGTCACCGGCAAGCCGATCATCGAGGGCTACGGCCTCACCGAATGCTCGCCCATCGTCACGATGAACCCGGTCGACCTCTCGCATATGGACGAGGTCGATTTCACCGGATCCATCGGTCTGCCCGCCCCGTCGACCGACGTGCGCTTCAAGCGCGATGACGGCACGTGGGCCGATCTCGGCGAGCCGGGGGAGTTATGCGTGCGGGGGCCGCAAGTCATGCGCGGCTATTGGCAGCGCCCGGAAGACACTGCCAACACGTTCGACGCCGACGGCTGGCTGATGACAGGTGACGTCGGCGTGATGGACGCGCGCGGTTACGTACGGCTCATCGACCGCAAGAAGGACATGATTCTCGTGTCGGGTTTCAACGTCTACCCGAACGAAATCGAGGACGTCGTGATGCTTCACCCAGGGGTTCGGGAAGCCGCGGTGGTCGGCGTGCCCGATCCGGTTGCCGGCGAGCGCGTAAAGCTCGTGGTCGTCGCAAAAGACCCCGGGGTAACCACCGAGATTTTGCTCGCCCACTGCCGCGAACACCTGACGGCGTACAAGGTGCCGCGCATCGTCGAATTCCGTGACGGCGAACTGCCCAAGTCGACCGTCGGCAAGATTCTGCGGCGCGAACTGCGCGCGCCGCTCGGTCACGCGTAAGGGAGACGAACAACATGCCCAAGCACCACGCGTTTCACGCCGGCCGCCTCGGCCGCGTCGCACTAGCCATCGCCTTGACACCCACGGTGCTCGTTGCCGGCGCGCTGAGTGCGTCGAATGCCCTCGCCCAGAGCAACGTCTCGTCGGATGCAGGCCTATCGGCCGTCACGTCCTCCGCCCCTGCGGCACCGCCCACGCCCCACGCGACGGCAAACACCGCTGTCGCGGATGCCGAGGTCGCCAAGCTGGCCGCCATGCCTGTCGCCGCGCAAGCCCAATGGCTGTCCCACACGATCAAGTCCGGCGAGTTGGCGAAGCTGAGCGACGACCGGATCGTCGCTCGCATGCAGGCGATCCACGCCGACGCGCTCGTGCGGTTTCTGAAGACGGAGTCGGCCGCGCTGCCCGAATACCAGTACGAGCTAACACGTCATGAACGTATCAATGACCAGTGGCAAACCACGCCCGACCGCATGCTCGTGAAGATTCGCGAGACGCCGTTGCAGATCTATGCGAAATGGCTGCCGGGCGGCGCCCACGCGGGTCAGGAAATCATTTATGACGAGACGAAGAATCTCAAGGAGATGTACGGCCATCTCGGTGGCATTTTCGGCTTCGCATCGATCTGGAGCAGTATCGACGGCCCGCTTGCGCGCTCGCAGTCCAACCACACCGTGCGCGATCTGGGCTTCGCGTTCATTGCCGAGCGAATTGCGCATGACGGCCGCAGCTTCCACGCCGAAGGACTCCCCGCGACGCCCGCAAGAATTTCGGTATCCGAATCGAATGGCATGCGCGTGCTAGCTCTGGAATGGGACGCCCCCGCCGGTCCACCGCAACATTACGCGTACAAGTCGCGCGTGCTGCTCGACCTGACGACCGGTCGTCCGCGCGGTATCGAAGCGTGGAATGCGTCGGGACAGAAGGTCGAGGAAATGCGCTTCGAGAAGGTGCGCAAGGCCTCGTGGACCGACGCAACGTTCGATCCGAAAAATCCCGACTATAAGTTCTGATTGCCCACTTGATGTCGGCGACGACTGGCACCGGTGGATCGCATCGGTGTGACGGTGCGCGACAAATGAACGACGAAAGCCCGCTGCCTCTGAACGGAGGTGGCGGGCTTTCGCCCATGCGCACATCGGATGCCGGCATCCGCGAGGTCGCGAGCTCGCAGCAACGCCGGCCTGCCGGGGCCGATCAGGTCTGCGGCAGTTCGATCTTCACTTCGAGCACTTCCAGGTTGTCCTGGTGCTCAACGCTGACCTTGATGTCGTCTTGTGCGATCTTGACGTACTTGGAGATGACGGCGACCAGCTCACGTTGCAACGCCGGCAGGTAGTCCGCCGGCGGCGACGAGCCCGCGCGTTCGTGCGCCAGAATGATCTGCAGGCGCTCTTTGGCGACGGAAGCGGTCTTTTTCTTCTCCCCCAGGAGGAAAGACAGGAATGACATGGGCACTCCTTACTTCGAGCCGAAAATACGCTGCAACAGTCCCGGCTTTTGATAGTCGGTAAAGCGCATTGGCTTGTCTTCGCCCTTGAAACGGCTCACCACGTCGCGATACGCGTCAGCCACGTCGGTGCCGTCGAGATGAATGGCCGGCGTGCCCTGGTTCGAGGCATGCAGCACAGACTCCGACTCCGGAATCACGCCGATGAGCTTGATTCGCAGGATTTCCTGAATGTCGTCGAGCGACAGCATCTGACCGTCGTTGACCCGCTTCGGGTTGTAACGCGTGATGAGCAGGTGCTCCTTGATCGGCTCGCCGCCTTCGATGGCGCGCTTCGTCTTCGACGAGAGAATGCCCAGAATGCGGTCCGAATCGCGCACCGACGACACTTCGGGGTTCGTCACCACGAGCGCCTCGTCGGCGAAATGCATGGCGAGCAGCGCGCCCGATTCGATACCGGCCGGCGAATCGCACACGATGTATTCGAATCCCATGTCGGCCAGATCCTTGATGACCTTCTCGACGCCGGCTTGCGTGAGGGCGTCCTTGTCGCGCGTCTGCGACGCGGGCAGGATGAACAGGTTCTCGCAGGCCTTGTCCTTGATGAGCGCCTGATTGAGGTTCGCTTCGCCTTGAATCACATTGATCAGGTCGTACACGACGCGGCGCTCGCAACCCATGATGAGGTCGAGATTGCGCAGGCCGACGTCGAAATCGATGACTGCCGTCTTGTGCCCCTGCAAGGCGAGGCCGGCGGAAAAGCTGGCGCTGGTCGTCGTCTTGCCGACGCCACCCTTGCCAGAGGTCACCACAATCACTTTTGCCATCTGTCGATGCCTTCCCAAACTTGAGGATGAATTTAGCTACGAATCATTTGAGCCCGAGGGGCTCGAAAATCAGTTTGTCGTCTACCAGCCGCACCTGCACCGAACGCCCCTGCACATCAGGCGGCAGTGCATGCTCACCGGTCCGGTAGATACCGGCGATGGAAATCAGCTCGGGCTCGAGGCAGGTACAGAAGATGCGAGCATCGAGCTTGCCCTTCACGCCTGCCAGCGCCCGCCCCCGCAGCGGTGCGTAAATGTGGATATTACCTTCCGCGATCACCTCGGCCCCATAACTGACCAAATCGAGGATGATCAGATCGCCCTTCGCGTAGACCTGCTGGCCCGAACGCAACGGCTTGTCGATGATGGTCGAAGGGACGGCAACGGCGTCAGGCACCACCGGTTCCGATACCGCCTGGGCTGGCTCGACCGCCGTCTCGGCTGGCGCCTCGCTCTCCCGGGCCGGACGCGACAGGCGCCGCTCGTGGCTGTCGAGCCGTGGCAGTCCTTCCACCACCGCCCACTCGGCTTGCTCGGCGTTGGCGACCACCCCGATCGGCTTCATGCGGAATTCGGCCAGCATGTCGGCCAACGCGGGCACGGCAACGCGCTCGTCGCCGGTCAGGCGTCGAACGTCGATGGCGACCGTGTCGCCGGCAAAAAACTCCGGGGTCGCTTCGAAACGTTGCGACAGTTCGGTGCGCAGCGTCTCCAGTTGCGGCGTCTTGACCACGAAATGCAGGGTATCGATGGCACCGCTGCGTAACTCGAAGTACGGGGTTTTCTTTTGCGGCATGTCAGGTTGTTGTGCGCGAATTGCTGGCAAATTGGGCCATTCTACCGTCCCTTGACGAGACGCCAACCGCAAATCAACGGGTCGCCTCCGTCATTGACGGGAAAATCACCGTTATCGCATTGCAGCATTTTGTATCATGAACCAACGGTTCCGACAGTAAGGAACGGGGGCTGCTGACATGCCAGTGACATGAGGAAGGGCTATGCTGGCAGTGGGAAAGTGTCGTAAGAGACGTGCTGCGAAGCAGCATCGAAAGTGCGAATTTTGTCGCGCAAGTGCCATATTCGTGACCTATCCTTAAATTCCCTGACGAGGGACCCCCTGTGGAACCGCAAACCGGGAGACGACGATGCTGAGTCATCATGAATTTGCCACCCTGATGCTGGTCAAGGACGCTCCTGAGCAAGTGGAGCATGATCGCCTGGACCTCGAGTCATTGCTCGAAAGCAAATTGATCGAATGGGAAGAGTTGGCGTCGGGTGAGAAGTCCCCGCGACTGACCGTCCAGGGCAAGTATGTCCTTCAGGCCGTTGCCTGAGCGCCCAGCCTGCTGTTGAGGTGTCCGTAAGATGTAAAAGCCCGCCGGAAGGCGGGCTTTTCATTGGGTGAGGGGATCGCCCCCTCGATACCTGCGCGCTCAACCGTGCCGGACGTCCCGAGAGTGACGCCGCCACGTGTGTCGCGCCGCCGGATGCTCCCGGCACCAATTGCGATCAACGAGCCACGCAACCGCCGCGCCGACGACCAGCACGATGATCAACATGGCAATCAAGCTCCCTGTCAGCATAGCGGCCTCCTAACTTCGACATGGCGGGATGGCACGCTTTCATTCTAGGCAATCCCTATCGAAATAGGTACCCGAAAGTGATCCGGGTATACCGTGTTTGCGCGACATCAAGCGCCTCGACATCATCGCGTTGCTCACCTGCTGCGACGCAACATATCGTTCGCTTTTCAATGGCATTTTTGCCGTCGAGACGCAGGATTCGCATCGTCGAGAGGCTCGCCGTCAGGCGATCGCACCGCCCGCGTCGATCAGCACGGTCGAACCCGTGGCACTCGGCGTGCCCGCCAGATAAAGAATCGTGTTGGCCACGTCCTCCGCAGCGACCACACGGCGCGCGGGCAAGCGCTCCGCCGCGTTGCGATACATCGCCTCGCGATCGGCCTCTGACAGCTTGTCCCATAGCGGCGTGACGGTGAGCCCCGGCGAGACGGTGTTCACACGCACGGGTGACAGTTCCAGTGCCAGCCCTCGCGCCAGCGCCTCGATGGCGGCGTTGATTGCGCCTTGAACGACCGACGACGTGCTCGGGCGCACGCTCAGAAAGCCCGACGTCAGCGTGAGCGAACCGCCGTCTTCAATGCGCGCATAGCGCGCGACGTGGTAACTGCCCCAAAACTTGCTGTCAAAGGCGGCATGCGCGTCGTCCAGCGAGAGCTTGCGCACCTGCCCGGTCGGGGTTTGCGCGGCCGAGACGACCACGTGTTGCCAGGGGGCGTGGTCGGCGAAGCACCGTTCGACGGCAGCCGCGTCTTCCGTGTCCAGTACCAGAGCGCGGGCGGTCGGGCCTAGCGTGGCAAGCGCGTCGGCGAGCTTCGCCTGACTACGCGAGGCAATGGTCACGGCCGCGCCTGCCTTGGCGAACGCCTGGGCGGCGGCACGACCAATGCCGGAGCTGCCGCCGATGACCAACACACGCTGACCTTCGAAATTGAACATGATGAAACTCCTGAAAACGATCGGAACGAGGGCGGAATCGCGCCACCTGCCGGTGGCCGCCGGTGGATTGACCGTCCAGCCCCGGCACGCGATGTCACGGCGCTATTGTGATACTCATCTCATGGAACGATAATCCCGTTGAAAACTGAATGACTATCTACAATTCATTGAGAATCTGCACAAGATGATCGACCAGACGCTGGATCTCACCGTATTCGACCGTGTCGTTACCACGGGCAGCATGTCGGCCGCCGCGCGGGAGATGGGGCTGTCGCTTGCCGTCGTGAGCAAGCGGCTCGGGCTGCTCGAGCAGCGCCTTGGCGTTCGCCTGCTCAATCGCACCACCCGCAAACAGGCGCTCACCGACGAAGGGCAGGTGTTTCATACGTGCTGCCAGCGAATCCTCGCGGAAATTGCCGAGACCGAGCGGCTGATGACGCGACAGGCGGGCACCGTCGGTGGCGTGCTTCGCATCAGCGCGCCGCGCGCCTTCGGCCGTCGTCATCTGGCGCCGCTGCTGGTCGCGTTTCGCGAACGGCATCCCGCCCTGAAAGTGCATCTCGAACTCAGCGACCTATGGGTCGATCTGGTCGCGCACGGCATCGACGTGGCCATCCGCGTCGGCACCCTGCCCGATTCCAGCCTCGTCGCGCAGGAACTCGCCCCGAACTACCGCGTGCTGGTCGCGTCTCCGACCTATCTGGCTCGGCGTGGCACGCCGCATGACGCTGGCGATCTGCAACAGCATGACTGCATTCTGTTCGGCCACGCGCCGCACGGCGACTGGCGATTCGTGTGGCAATCCGAAACGTTGCGCATCCAGGTCCGCGATACCTACGTTGTCGACGATGGGGATACCGCGCACGAATTGGCGCTGCACGGTGCGGGCATCACACAGAAATCCATCTGGGACGTGGGGGACGATATCCAGGCGGGACGTCTTGCGCGCGTATTGCCCTCGCTGCAAATGCCGGCGTCGCCGCTGCATGCCGTGTATCCGCACAGCCGGCATCTCGCACCGCGCACACGCGCCTTCGTTGACTTTCTACGGGACGGGTTGCGCGCCGCATGGCGCTGGCCCCAGCACTAGGGATTCACGCATTGCGCAGCGTCTGGCGTGCCTCCCCCACGGCGCGCTGCCTCGCGGCTTTCACTTGACGCCGTCGGTGTCGCGTCCGTTGAGCGCGTCACGTCCGGCGGCCAGCAATGCCTCCGAGAGCGCCGGATCTGCGCTGACGACCGCGCGCGACAGCACGAGCGTGCCCACCATTTGCGCGAAGCGCGCCATCGCCGCCCGATTCGCGTGCGCCCGACTCAGGCCTTGCTCGATACCGGCCTGCGTCATTCGCTCGATCATGTCGGCCAGCCCCTTCGCGTACCATGCTTGCGCTTCGTCGCCGATGCGCGGGGCATCCCCCGCAAATCCAGCCATCGGGCAGCCACACGCCACGTCATCGCGGTGCGCCATCGACAGATACCGCTCGACGCGCGCCGTGGGCGACAACACCGCCTCCGCCGCCGCGTCGCCGCCTGCCAGCAACCCGTTGCTCGCCGCCACCGCGCGCGACATCACGGCCGCAACCAGTGCGTCCTTCGACTTGAAGTGGTTGTAGAAGCCCCCCTGCGTGAACCCCGCGGCCTTCATCAGCGCCGTCAGCCCCACGGCGTCAACGCCGTGCTCACGAAACAGCCGTTCCGCCGCCGCGACGATCGCCTCGCGGTTTTCCGCAGCCTGCTCTCTTGAAATTCCCATCCCCCGCTCCTCAGGACTCGCAACGCTCGTCCAGACGCGCTCTCACCATCGAACTATCGTCGTCATCGACAAAGACAATGACGATCACCATTGACATATCGATGCCAGACTCGGCACAATGCGTCAACGATGACGATTACGATCACCATCGTCATGAAGTATAACCCAACGCTCACGTCTTCCACAGGGTCGACGTGACTCGATGACCCTGCTGGAGTTCTGAAATGAAGATCAAAGATGCCGTGGTATTCGTGACCGGCGCCAACCGTGGCCTGGGATTGGCGTTTGCGAAACAGGCGCTCGAACGTGGCGCGAAGAAGGTGTACGCCGGGTCGCGCGATCCGTCGAAGGTCACGCTGCCGGGGGTCATCCCGGTCAAGCTCGACGTCAACGACCCGGAGGCGGTGGCGGCTGCGGCAAGTCTGGCGGGCGACGTCACGCTGCTCATCAACAACGCGGGGATTGCACGCCTCACCGAAGGGCTGACCGGCCCGGGCGCCACCGAGCTGCTGCGCGAGACGCTGGAGACGAACCTGTTCGGCGTACTCGGCATGACGCAGGCGTTCGCCCCGGCCCTGGGACGCAACGGCGGTGGCGCACTGCTCAATGTCCTGTCGATCGTGAGTTGGATCAGCGCAGACGCGCTGCCTGAATACTCCATCACGAAGTCGGCCGCGTGGTCGCTGACCAATGGCTTGCGCAACGCGTTGCGTGCCCAAAATACGCAGGTGGTCGGTTTGCACGCAGGTTACATCGATACCGACCTGACTCGGGGGTTCGACGCCGACAAGCTCGACCCGGCCGACGTGGTGCGTCAGGCTTACGACGCCATCGAGGCAGGCGAAGAGGAGGTCTGCGTCGACGAAGGCACGCGACAAGTCAAGCAAGCGCTGTCGCTGGGCGTGTACCTGCAGGAACCGGCGGCGTAGCCACCAACGCTCAACCCGGCACGCCACGAAAAAACGCCGCGACACCCTCAGGGGCCTCGCGGCGTTCGTCGTTCTGCGGCGAGCGACGCCTGCGCGTCAGGCGGCCTTGTCCATCTGACCCATTTGACGCTCGCCGCCCAGCGCCTCGACCAGATCGTCGAGCATGCGGGCGAGCTCACCGGTCATGAGCGCGATGTCGGCGTCGAACTTCTCGGCTTCGCCTTCGGCCGTCGGATCGGCGGCATCCTTGATGACGTCGAGCGGCGTCACACGTTTGATGACGAAAGCGTCGGTCAGCACGAAGGAGATCCGGTCGTTCCACGTCATCGCCAGCCTGGTGCAGCGCTTGCCAGCCTCGATATGCTGACGCACGTCCGCCCCGTCGAGTGGGTGGCGCACATAGCGCACTGCCGCCTTCTCGTCGGTATTCGAGCGCAACTCCACGTCCTGGTCGACGGTGAAGCCGCCCGGCGCGTCATTGCCCGCGAGCCACGAGGTCATCATTGCCACGGGCGCCTCGTTGAGTTCCACGTTCTCGAGCGTGATGTCGAGCGTCTTGAGGAGCAGGCTGCGCACTTCGTCGGCCTTGGCGGGCGACGCGGCGTCGATCACGAGCCAGCGATTGGCCGGGTCGATCCACACGCGCGTGTCGCGGCGAATGCCGAATGCACGCGGCAGCAGTTCGTCGGTGACCTGCTCCTTGAGCTCACGCATCTGCTTGCGGCCCGGCTTGAAGCCTTGCTGCTCTTCCAACTCGACCGCCTTGGCGCGCGTGACCTGATTCACGACGGTGGACGGCAGCAGCTTCTTCTCGGCACGATAGGCGAGCAGAAACTGACGGTTGATGCTGTGCACCAGTTCGCCCCCCTCACGCGGCGGCGCCCAGCCCTGCACTTGCATTTCGAGGCTACCGCCTTCGCAGAAGGCGTGCTTCTCCAATGCCGTTTCCATTTGCGCGACGCTCATGGACCAACCGGCAGGAATTCGGTGCAACTGAAGATTCTTGAACCACATCGGCATCACCGCAAAAAGCAAAAGCCGAGATTTTACCAGTGCCGGGCGGCACGGCGAAATTCGGCAACGCGCATCGTGTCAGAGAAAGCGATCGAGGATCTTCCGGCTCGGCTTGTCGAGCGTGCCGGTGTCCCGAATCAGGAAGTGAATACCGTGGTTATCGGTAATGAGCAACGTCTGCCCGCCCAGGCGCCGAATGTCCTCTTCGCCGCGCAACACGAACGCCGCCTCGCCGCGATTCGTCTCGACGGTCCATGTGCTGGGCGTCGCGTAGGTCGAAACGCTCTTGATGCGCAACACCTCCGGCATGAATTCGCGTGCGGCGAGTTCGTCCTGCAACAGCGCGCGCATCGCGGCGGGCAGTCCGTCGAGCGAGTCGAGCCAGACCAGTTCGCGCCCCTCCTGACTCACAAGCGCGAGGCCGTCCTGCGGCGCCGCAATCGGAAACGCGCGCACGGGCACCACGCCTTCATGAGAGACGCCAGCCGCGTCGGTCAGCACCAGGCGGCCGAAGGCGTTACGAGACAAGGTGAAATCAATCTGCATGAGTGTCTTCGCGAACGTTCAGTTGGCGGAAAGCGGCTGGGCCGGTGCCGCGGTCACGGCCGCCAGCACGGCGGCGGCTTCGACCGTCTCGAGTGCCGCGTCGATATCCGTGTCGACGTTGCGTTGCTGGGCCTGGTACAGCGTGTAGTAAGCGCCTTCGCGGGCCATCAGCGCATCGTGGTTGCCCACTTCGACGATCTTGCCGCGATCGAGCACCACCAGCCGGTCGGCCTTGCGCAGCGTCGACAACCGGTGTGCAATGGCGATCGTCGTGCGGCCCTTGACGAGGTTGTCCAGCGCTTTCTGAATTTCCTTCTCGGTGGCCGTATCGACCGACGACGTCGCCTCGTCGAGAATCAGGATGCGCGGGTCGATCAGCAGGGCGCGAGCGATCGAGATGCGTTGACGCTCGCCGCCCGACAGCGCCTGTCCGCGCTCCCCGACAAGCGAATCGTAACCGTGCGGCAGACGCAGGATGAACTCATGCGCGTGTGCGGCGCGCGCGGCCGCCACGATCTCGGCGCGCGTCGCCTCCGGCTTGCCGTAGGCGATATTCTCGGCAATGGTGCCGAAGAACAGAAACGGTTCCTGCAACACCAGACCGACGTTGCGGCGGAAGTCCGATACCGGCAACGCGCGAATGTCCACGCCGTCGATCTGGATCGAACCTTCGGACACGTCGTAGAAACGGCAGATCAGGTTGACCAGCGTGCTCTTGCCCGAACCGCTGTGCCCCACCAGACCGATCATCTCTCCCGGCGCGATGCGCAGGTCCATGCCCCGGATCACCGCTCGGTTGCCGTAGCGGAAACCGATGTCGCGCAGATCGATGGCGCCCTTTACTTCCTTCAGGTGCACCGGGTTGACCGGCTCGGGAACGTTCGAGACGTGATCGAGAATATCGAAGATGCGCTTCGCACCGGCCGCGGCCTTCTGCGTGACCGACACGATACGGCTCATCGAATCGAGACGCGTGTAGAAGCGGCTGATATAGGTGAGGAACGCGGTGAGCACCCCGACGGTGATCTCGTGCTTCGAGACCTGCCAGATGCCGAAGATCCACACGACGAGCAGCCCCACCTCGGTGAGGAACGTGACCGTCGGCGAGAACAGCGACCACACCTTGTTCACACGGTCGTTGACCACCAGGTTGTGACGATTGGCTTCCTTGAAGCGCGCGACCTCGCGGTTTTCCTGAGCGAATGCCTTCACCACGCGAATGCCCGGAATGGTATCGGCCAGCACGTTGGTGATTTCCGACCAGATCCGGTCGACCTTCTCGAAGCCGTGGCGCAAACGGTCACGAACCAGATGGATCAGCCAGGCGATGAACGGCAGTGGCAACAGCGTGACGGCAGCCAGCCAGGGATTGATCGACACCAGAATCACCGACGTCATGACGATCATCAGCACGTCGGTGGCGAAGTCGAGCAGGTGCAGCGAGAGGAACACGCAGATGCGGTCGCTTTCCGAGCCGATACGCGCCATCAGGTCGCCCGTGCGCTTGCCGCCGAAATACTCCAGCGAGAGGCGCAACAGATGCGAGTATGTCGCGGTGCGCAGATCGGCACCGATGCGCTCCGACACCTTGGCCAGCAGATACGTACGCGCCCAGCCCAATATCCAGGCGACCACGCCCGCCCCCATCAGGCCCGACAAATAAATTCCCACCAGGTGGTAATCGATCGGCTTGCCGTTCTGGAACGGGATCAGCACGTTGTCCATGAGCGGCATCGTCAGATACGGCGGGATCAACGTGGCCCCGGTGGCGCAGAGCGTGAGCAGGAAGCCGGCCAGCAACTGGAAGCGGTATGGCCGCGCGAACCGCCACAGGCGCAGCAATGCCCATGTCGACGGTGGGGGCTCGACTTCCGGGTTGCATTGCGGACACTCGTCGGCACCCGGCGGCAGTTCCGCCTGACAGATCGGGCAGGTGCCCACTTCGTTCGGTACCTCGCTGGCGGTATGGCCCGCCACCCGCGCGTCGCGCTGCCGTAACACCGTGTCCAACAGCGTCAGCGCGGCCGGATTATGGCCCAGCGTATAGCGCCAGCTCGCCAGCTTTTCGCGCGCGTCGCACAATTCCAGCGTCCCAACGCCCGCATGATCGGTATGTGTCAGCGACAGGTCGGCGCGATAGGGCCACGACTGCCAACCCGGCTGGCTGCCCGTTTGCGCATGCGCGTCTCGACGCGCGTCGAGCGCCAGGATCCGGCGCTCGGTCGCAACCACCACGCCATGCGCGAAATGCAGTTGTGCGTCGAGATCGACCGTCAACCAGGTCAGTACGGTTTCGTCGTCGGCCAGTTGCGAAGCGACGTCGGAATACCAGGACTCGGCAGCCGCGCCGGAAGGGCCACCCTCGAAAGGGGCAGTCGGGGCCGCCGCGGGGGGCGCTGTCGAAGTGGGGATGTCGGTCATTGCTGCGGCAGACGTGTCCTCAAGGGGCGGACATCGAGGCAAACGAGGAAATAGCGAGGCGGACTTTCCCTGTCAGTCCGCGAAATTGCCGCAAGTATAACCACAGCGACGCCTTTTGCGGCGTGGAGTTCCGCGATGACACGGTGCAGCATGGAAATATTGTTGCGACGGTCAACCGTTTACGGATTCTTACGTTAAGTAACCAGTTAACTGCACGAGCGCAAGCGGCCGTGCCGCCTGAAAGCGGCCTGACCAGCTTCTCCGAACCCCGCCTTGATGCGTGAATTTGCCTTGAGTATGAAAAAGAAAGACATTGAGATTTTCGATGTCCTGTCGCTGCGCGGCCCGAATATGTGGACATATCGGCCGGTGCTTGAGGCATGGGTCGATATCGGCGAACTCGAAGCGTTCCCGTCCAATAAGATCCCTGGATTCCCCGAGCGACTGTCGGCATGGCTGCCGTCCCTCGTCGAGCACCGTTGCAGCATCGGCGAGCGCGGCGGCTTCCTTCAGCGCCTGCGTGAAGGTACCTGGCCCGGCCATATTCTCGAGCACGTCACGCTCGAGCTGCAAAACCTCGCCGGCATGCCCGGGGGCTTCGGCAAGGCGCGTGAAACCCCGATCTCAGGCGTCTATAAAGTGATCGTGCGGGCCTGGCACGAAGAGGTGACCCGCGCCGCGCTGTTCGCGGCCCGCGATCTGGTCATGGCGGCCATCGAAGACCGCCCCTACGATGTCGATGCCGCAGTGGAAACGTTGCGCGGCCTGGTCGACAAACACTGCCTCGGCCCAAGCACGGCGTGCATTGTCGACGCCGCCGACGACCGCGACATCCCCCACATTCGTCTGTCCGACGGCAATCTGGTGCAACTGGGCTACGGTGCCGCCGCCCGTCGCATCTGGACCGCCGAAACGGACCGTACCCCCGCGATCGCCGAGAGCATCTCGCGCGACAAGGATCTCACGAAGCAACTGCTTGAATCGTGCGGCGTGCCCGTGCCGGAAGGCCGTCTGGTCGAGAACGCCGACGATGCGTGGGAAGCCGCCGAAGACATCGGCCTGCCGGTCGTCGTGAAGCCATACGACGGCAACCACGGCCGCGGCGTGTTCATCAATCTCACCACGCGCGACGAAGTCGTCACGGCATTCGAAGTCGCGCTGGAAGAGGGCAGCGGCGTGATCGTCGAGCGATTCGTGCCGGGTCTGGAACACCGTCTGCTGGTCGTGGGCGGGCGCGTCGTGGCTGCGGCCATGGGGGAACTGGCCACGGTGGTCGGCGACGGCCAGCACACCGTCTCGGAACTCATCGAATTACAGATCAACAGCGACCCGCGCCGCGGCAGCGCCGAAGATCAGCCGCTCAATCGCGTGCGCATCGACTCGTCGGCTCGCCTAGAACTCAAGCGCCAGGGCTTCGACGCCGATGCCGTGCCGCCCGAGGGCAAGAACGTGCTGATCCAGCGCAACGGCAACGTCGCGTTCGATGTCACCGACCGCGTGCATCCGAGCGTGGCGGCGCATGCGTCGCTGGCCGCCCGCATCGTCGGTCTGGACATCGCCGGCGTCGATCTTGTGGCGGAAGACATTTCGCGCCCGCTGGTCGAACAGCGCGGCGCCATCGTCGAAGTCAACGCCGGCCCGGGCCTGCTCATGCATCTGAAGCCGGCCGATGGCGCGCCGCGTCCAGTCGGCCGCGCCATCGTCGACCATCTGTTCCCCGATGGCGACGCCGGGCGCATTCCGGTCGTCGGCATTACCGGCACGAACGGCAAGACCGTGACCGCGCGCCTGCTCACGCACCTGCTGCAACTCGCGGGCGAGCGTACCGGCCTCGCATGCAGCGACGGCCTGTTCCTCGACAAGCGCCTGGTGCAAGCCGGCGACCGTGCCAACTGGGACGCCGCGCACCGTGTCCTGATGAATGCCAGCGTGACGGCAGCCGTCTTTGAGAACGACAACACCGCCATCCTCTCGGAAGGCCTCGCGTACGACCGCTGCCAGGTCGGTATCGTGACGAACATCGACCGGCCGGATCATCTGGGCCAGTATTTCGTCGAAGACGTCGACCGGATGTTCAGCGTATTGCGCACCCAGATCGACGTGGTACTGCCCGACGGCGTGGCCGTGCTCAACGCGCGCGATCCGCTCGTCGTGGAAATGGCTGAGCTGTGCGATGGCGACGTGATCTTCTTCGGGCTGGATGAACACCTGCCGGCCATCGTGGCGCATCGCGCGGCGGGCAAGCGCGCGGTGTTTGTGCGCAATGGCGATGTCATGCTGGCCAACGGTACCGAGGAAACCACGCTCGGCGCGACGGCCACGATGCCGCTGACCTATGCCGGCCGTGTCGGCTTCCAGATCGAAAACGTACTCGCGGCTGTCGCAGCCGCCTGGTCGATGGGCGTGACGCTCGACGTCCTGCGCACCGGCGTGACCACGTTCGACGTGGGGCAGGTCGACGCCCCGGGCCGCTTCACGCTGTTTGAAAAGCAAGGCGCGACGGTCATTGTCGACGACGCCCATAACGCCCCGGCGCTCACGGCGCTGGCCGCGGCACTGGCGACCCTGCCCGCCGAGCGGCGCATGGTGGTGTACGGCCCCGGCGTCGACCGGATGGACGACGACCTGCAAGCCGAGGGCAAACTGCTGGCCCAGACGTTCGATCAAGTCATGCTGTGCGATGACCTCAGCGTCGAGCGCAAGCGCCCGCTGGCCGAGTCGCGTGCGCAACTGCGCGCGGGCATCGACGCCGAGCGCAAGGTGCAGGTGATCGACGCCGGCGAGCGACGTGCCGCTGCCGAAGCGGCGCTCGCCCAGCTCGTGAGCGGTGACCTGCTCGTGTTGCAAGCCGACGAAGGCGGACCGGCCGCGATGCTCGATCTGGTGCATCAGTGGATGGGCCAGCCGATGCGTGCGCTGGCGGCCTGACCGACGTGAGCCGCGAGTGGCGGCGTGCAGGGTTATCTGCCGCCGTCCCCTCGCGTATTTAGCCCGTTACCGAATACCCAAGCCACAGTCGTTTTTCTCGCCAACCCACCGCCATACAGGGACGCGAAGTGGACAGACAGGGATTGCAATTTATGGAAGTCTCCCGTATCCGCGCATTGCGCGGGCCCAACCTCTGGAGCCGTCACACCGCCATCGAGGCGATCGTGACGTGCACCGATCTGGAATACTCGATCGGCAATCTGGCCGGTTTCGAGGCTCGCCTGCGTGCACGCTTTCCCGAACTGCCCGCGCTGACGCCTGACGCCAAAGAGCGTCCGGTGTCGCTGGCAGACGCCCTCGCCACGACGGCCCTGCATCTGCAGGCCGCTGCAGGGTGCCCGGTGACATTCAGCCAAACGACGCAGACCATCGAACCCGGTACGTTCCAGGTGGTGGTGCAGTACAGCGAAGAACCTGTCGGACGCCTCGCCTTCGAACTGGCGCAGCAACTGATCCACGCCGCCCTCGACGACGGCCCGTTCGACCTGGCCGATGCCCTCTATCGTCTGCGCGATCTCGATGAAGACGTGCGCCTCGGCCCGTCGACCGGCTCGATCGTGGATGCCGCCGTCGCACGCGGCATTCCGTATCGCCGCCTGACCGAAGGCTCGATGGTGCAGTTCGGCTGGGGCAGCAAGCAACGCCGCATTCAGGCGGCGGAGACCGACCGCACGTCGGCCGTGGCCGAGTCGATTGCGCAAGACAAGGATCTAACCAAGACGTTGCTGCACGCCGCCGGCGTGCCGGTCCCGCTGGGCGGCACCGTGCGCGATATCGAAGCCGCGTGGAAGCTGGTGCAGGATATCGACGCGCCGGTCGTCGTCAAACCGCGTGACGGCAACCAGGGCAAGGGCGTGGCCGTGCGTCTGCGCACGCGTGAAGAGATCGAGAAAGCGTTCGAAGCCGCGCAGGACATCAGCCGCGACGTCATCATCGAGCGCTACATTCCCGGGCACGATTTCCGTTTGCTCGTGATCGGCAACAAGCTGGTCGCGGCTGCCCGCCGCGATCCGCCGCAAGTGACCGGCGACGGCGTGCACACCGTGCGCCAGTTGGTCGAGACGGTCAATGCCGATCCACGCCGTGGCGAAGGCCATGCGACCTCGCTCACCAAGATTCGTTTCGACGACATCGCACTCGCCACGCTTGCCAAGCAGGGGTTGAACGCCGACTCCGTGCCAGCGGCCGGTGCGCGAATCGTGCTGCGCAACAACGCCAACCTGTCGACCGGCGGCACGGCCACCGACGTGACCGACGACGTCCATCCGGAAATCGCCGCGCGCGCCATCGCCGCTGCGCAGCAGGTGGGGCTGGACATCGCCGGTGTCGATGCCGTGTGCGAGACCGTCATCAAGCCGTTCGAAGATCAGGCGGGCGGCATCGTGGAAGTCAACGCCGCGCCGGGCCTGCGCATGCACTTGCAGCCGTCTTACGGCAAGGGCCGCGCAGTTGGCGAAGCCATCGTCTCGACGATGTTCGACGACGGTGACGATGGCCGCATTCCGCTCGTGGCCGTCTCCGGCACGAACGGCAAGACCACCACGGTGCGCCTGATTGCCCACCTCATCGGCCAGCAAGGCCTGCGCGTGGGCATGACCGGCACCGACGGCATCTATATCAGCGGCCAGCGCATCGACACGGGCGATTGCAGCGGCCCGCGCAGCGCGCGCAACGTACTGATGCATCCGGACGTGGATGCCGCCGTATTCGAAACCGCGCGTGGCGGCTTGCTGCGCGAAGGCCTGGCCTACGACCGCTGCGATGTGGCCGTGGTGACCAATATCGGCATGGGCGACCACTTGGGCCTGTCTTACATCAACACGGTGGAAGACCTCGCCGTGCTCAAGAGTGTGATCGTGCGCAACGTGGCACCGCGCGGCATGGCCGTACTCAATGCCGCCGATCCGATGGTGGCGCGCATGGCCGACGCCTGCCCGGGAGACGTGACCTTCTTCGCCATGGACATTGCACATCCGGTTCTGGCCACGCATCGCGCGAAGGGCAAACGCGTGGTCTATGTCGACGGCGGCAATATCGTGACGTGTCACGGCGGCAACCAGACCCGCTACGCGCTCGCCGCGATTCCGCTCACGCGCGGCGGCAGCATCGGCTTCCAGGTCGAGAACGCGATGGCGGCCATTGGTGCGGCCTGGGCGCTGAATCTCGATCCGGCGACGATCCGGGCCGGGCTGGCCACCTTCGTGAACGACGCTGGCACCGCGCCGGGGCGCTTCAACGTGTTCGACTACCGCGGCGCGACCGTGATTGCCGACTACGGCCACAATCCGGACGCCATTGCCGCGCTTGCGCAGGCGGTCGAGACGATGCCGGCGCGACGCCGTTCAGTCGTGATTTCCGGCGCGGGGGACCGTCGTGACGAGGATATCCGCCGTCAGACACAGATCCTTGGCGATGCGTTCGACGACGTGCTGCTCTACCAGGATCAGTGTCAGCGCGGCCGCGAAGACGGCGAAGTGCTGGGTCTGTTGCGCGAAGGTCTGGTCGGCGCGCGACGGGCCAGCCACATCGACGAGATTCACGGCGAGTTCGTGGCCATCGACACGGCGCTCGCGCGCCTGCAACCCGGCGATCTCTGCCTGATTCTCATCGATCAGGTCGACGACGCCCTCGCGCACCTCTCGGAACGTGTGGCGCAGGCGAGTTCCTGAACACGCTTTCGCACCGTTGAGCCAGGCAGGGCTGAGTTCGATGTTTCACAGACTCAGCCCTTTGGGTTTGCAGTGAGCGAGATCGGAGACGTCACCCCCTGCACCCGCGCCCTGACGTGGCGATAAAAGCCCAGCAGCGCGTGACAATAAAAACTGGGATTGTCGTAACTGCGCCCGTCGAATCGATGGGCAACGTATCCCCCGCCGCACGCCGCAAATGCCTCGCATTGTTGGCAAGCCGCATGGGGCTCGGGGTAGCGAGTGCGCGCGTAATCGCTGCAGGCCTGCAACGGGTGAGACGTGAGGTTGAACCCCGTGTGGGTGGCCCCCTCCTCGCAGATGGCGAGCACGTCGAGCAAGCGATAACTGCCATCGCTCTCCACGACGACGATCGGCGCAAGCGCCCCGCCAAAGGCATCGAGTTCCGAGCGACGACCGAGCACGCCGCGAATGAACGTTTCGAAGATGCGTACGCTGAAGCCCGGATCGTCGATGGCAAGCCAGGCATCGAACCCTCGACACAGGAAGCTGAGCAGCCGAGCGTGCGTGTACGCCTGAATGTGACGGGGCGGTGCTGCGAAATTGGCATCGGGGAGCAGGAAGTCGATGGCCGTCAGTCCGAGCGACCGAAAGTAATCGAGCATGCGCACCGGGTCATGATTCGGATCGATCACCGCCAGCACCCCATTGAAGACCCGCTGCGATGCGCGATGCGCAAGGCATCGCAGAATCGCCTGCTCGACGCGCTCGCCCGTACCTTGTCGCGCGAAGTCGTACCGATGCCGGTCATGCATGTCGGGCGGCCCATCGCAGCTGATGCCCAGGCTCGCGTCGTACCGCGCGTAAAGATCCAGCCAGTCATCGTCGATCAACACGCCGTTGCTCTGTGTAATGATGGCGAGGTCCGACGCCGGCAGGCGCCGTCGCAAGTTCGAGAAGAAGCGCTCGGTATGGGATTTGCCGAGCAGCAGCGGCTCACCCCCGTGAACCTCCAGCGTCATGCGCCCCGTCGGAAACGCACTGCGATGTTCCGCCAGACGCGTTACCAGCACATCGAGGTGGGACGCGTGCAACCGCTTCGGCCGCTCGCGCCAGCCCTGATCGACACCGTGATACATGTAGCAATAGCGACAGTCGATATTGCAACGCTCGGCGACCTTGACCATCACCAACAGATCGCCGTTAGCGTTAGCGTTGCCGTGCGCCGTCGCGCCGGGTGAGGTCAGCATGGTGCGGGACGACGCGCGGCGCCGCTCACTTGCGCTTGCCGGCCGCCGGCGGCCCGTTTTTGGCGGACTCGCTCTCGGCTCGCGGCGCCATCAGCTTCGTGTGTGCCGCGAAGACGGCGGAGTCGTCCGGTGCGCGCGCCATTTCCGCCCTGACCGACGCGATGATCTTTCCGCCTTGGGCAGGATCTTCGTCGCGGTAGTGCACCAGAATTCCCGGCAAACCCGGCACGCCCTCCAACGCAACGTACCGGTCACTGGACGACACGGGCACTACACGATAGAGCGGCACGGCCGCCATCTCATGTCCGAACGCCGATTTGATCTCTGCTGATTGCGCCTCGCTCAGGTCGAGCGAACCCACTGGGAAGAAGAGTTCCGAAGCCGTCATGAAAGTACCTCCGATCGAAAGGAAGGGGAACGTCAATACTGCGTGTTGAAAAAGAACGTTTGAAACAGGCGCCCGTTCTCCTTGCAGTCGCCGAAATGCCCCTGGCTCGCGTGAAACCGTCTACCGCGAAACAGGATGAGGCGATTGAAGCGATTCGCGATGCGGTCGGTCATCTCCCAGCGCTCCCATGCGGCGGCATCGGCGTCGCAACGTTGCCGCTGGTCGTCGTCTTCGGGGTAGAGGTCGAAGCCGGTGTCGATATGCTGGAAGAAGGCCGTTCCTGCCGTCGGTGGTGCGTCGGGCGTGAGATAGACCACGCCGGACCACACTGTGGTGTGGTCGGCATGCACCCACGTGATATCGCGCTGCACGCTGTATTGAAACGCACCGTTGTAGGTGTCGACCGGCCAATAGGTGATGGGAGACTTCACGATGTCCTGGATTGCCGACGTGACGCCGTCGTGAAGAAACGCCTCGGTACGCGCACCGGGATAGTTTCCCTTGACCGCGAAGGTCTGCTTCAACGCGAAATCGCGCACGTCGGCGGGATCGCGATAGAAATTGTCGGTCACGATGATGGAGTCGTGCATGGCGCTCACTTTGGCGTAGCCGGTTCGTCGCGCTGGCGCCCTCGTACAGCGGCCTCCCCCGGGACATTGTCAGCGTCGCGTGAGGTCGCCGTCTCGGGCGCATCCGGCAGCATTCGCTCGCGCACCCATTGCAGTTGCTCGGCGGATATCTCCGGACGATCGACTTTGCCAAACCCCGTGCGTCGATCGTAGAAGCCGGCGCGAATCTCCTTCGACACCTCGTAGATGTGGGGATTGAATCCTTGCACGTCATAGAGATGCTGCTCCACCACCCCGATCAGCTTGCAGTTCGATGTGTTGCCCGCCATGGCCGTGGGTTGCCAACCGGCGTCCCGGATCCACTGCATCTGCTCGGCCTCGCTCAGCCCTCGCGCGAGCAAAGGCGAGGCACAGAAGAAGCCGTTGTCGGCGTCACGCTTCGTGAATCCGCTCACCGGATACGCCAGCGGCGGAAATCGGTGTCCACTGAGAATGAGTCGGACACCGTACGTTCTGCACGTCTTTGCCATCGCCGCGAACACGCCGCCGATGCACGAGGTACACGGAATCTTGCCGGAACTGGACGCCAGCGATTCGCGGGCCACCTGGCGAATGTCGATCGTCTCGATCACCAGCTCAACGCCAAAGCGCGCGCAGAATGTCCTCGCGTTGTCCTTGACCTCATCGGGAATGAAGCCGTTGTCGACGAGCACGGCGATGGGGCGCAAATGCAACTCCTTTACAGCAAGGAGCAGCGTGAGCGCACTGTCCTTGCCCCCGGAATAGGCCACTACGGCGTCGGGCGTGCCTTCGCCGCGACAGGATTGCACAACGTCCAGTAGACGGCGCTGCGTGTAGTCGCCACGAGCAGCTTCTGCCGCGAACGCGTGACAGGCCTGACAAATGCCGTCGGCTTCGATATGCACGCCAGGCAAGTCTTCGGTGAGCAGGCACCGGGCACAGTAGCGATCGACGGCAACGCCGATGCCAGTGGAAGGTTCCACACGGAGTCTGCGTAACGGCGCGCCGGTCGCGTTGAACAATCGCGAGCGCTGTTCTGCTGATAAAGGTAAGAGCGTTGACGACATGACAGCGGCTCCCATGCCGGGTGCCCGCCGGGGCACCCGGAATTCGCGACTCGACGCACAACCGGTTCGAGCCGCATCACACGCAAAAGACACAAGCCGCCGAGAACCTCTGCGGTTTCGCGCCCGTGTCCGACCAAGGTGTCACGTCGAATCAGTGGAGTCCTTGCGAGCCTTGCATGCCTTGCGGACCTTGTATGCCCTGAGCGCCTTGCACGCCTTGCGGGCCCTGCATACCCTGAGCGCCTTGCACGCCTTGGCCGTGCTGATACCCTTGCGGACCCTGCATGCCCTGGACGCCTTGCATACCTTGCGGACCCTGCACGCCCTGAGCACCTTGCATACCTTGCGGGCCCTGCATACCCTGAGCGCCTTGCATACCTTGCGGGCCCTGCATGCCCTGGACACCTTGCATACCTTGTGGGCCCTGCACGCCCTGGACACCTTGCATACCCTGCGGTCCCTGCATTCCCTGGACACCTTGCATACCTTGCGGACCCTGCACGCCCTGAGCACCTTGCATACCTTGCGGGCCCTGCATACCCTGAGCGCCTTGCATACCTTGCGGGCCCTGCATGCCCTGGACACCTTGCATACCTTGTGGGCCCTGCACGCCCTGGACACCTTGCATACCCTGCGGTCCCTGCATTCCCTGGACACCTTGCATACCTTGCGGACCCTGCACGCCCTGAGCACCATGCATGCCCTGCGGTCCCTGCATGCCCTGGACACCTTGCATACCTTGCGGTCCCTGGATGCCCTGAGCACTTTGCATACCTTGTGGACCCTGCATGCCTTGCATACCCTGCGGTCCCTGAATGCCCTGGACACCTTGCACACCTTGTGGACCCTGCATGCC
>NZ_KB290534.1:43452-46627 GCF_000282835.1 Pandoraea sp. B-6
ATGCCTTGAGCGTGCTGATACCCCTGAGGACCTTGCACGCCCTGAGCGCCTTGCGGACCCTGTATGCCCTGGACGCCTTGCATACCTTGCGGACCCTGCACGCCCTGAGCACCTTGCATACCTTGCGGGCCCTGCATACCCTGAGCACCTTGCATACCTTGCGGGCCCTGCATACCCTGAGCACCTTGCATACCTTGCGGGCCCTGCATACCCTGAGCACCTTGCATACCTTGCGGGCCCTGCATACCCTGAGCACCTTGCATACCTTGCGGGCCCTGCATACCCTGAGCACCTTGCATACCTTGCGGGCCCTGCATACCCTGAGCACCTTGCATACCTTGCGGGCCCTGCATACCCTGAGCACCTTGCATACCTTGCGGGCCCTGCATACCCTGAGCACCTTGCATACCTTGCGGGCCCTGCATACCCTGAGCACCTTGCATACCTTGCGGGCCCTGCATACCCTGAGCACCTTGCATACCTTGCGGGCCCTGCATACCCTGAGCACCTTGCATACCTTGCGGGCCCTGCATACCCTGAGCACCTTGCATACCTTGCGGGCCCTGCATACCCTGAGCACCTTGCATACCTTGCGGGCCCTGCATACCCTGAGCACCTTGCATACCTTGCGGGCCCTGCATACCCTGAGCACCTTGCATACCTTGCGGGCCCTGCATACCCTGAGCACCTTGCATACCTTGCGGGCCCTGCATACCCTGAGCACCTTGCATACCTTGCGGGCCCTGCATACCCTGAGCACCTTGCATACCTTGCGGGCCCTGCATACCCTGAGCACCTTGCATACCTTGCGGGCCCTGCATACCCTGAGCACCTTGCATACCTTGCGGGCCCTGCATACCCTGAGCACCTTGCATACCTTGCGGGCCCTGCATACCCTGAGCACCTTGCATACCTTGCGGGCCCTGCATACCCTGAGCACCTTGCATACCTTGCGGGCCCTGCATACCCTGAGCACCTTGCATACCTTGCGGGCCCTGCATACCCTGAGCACCTTGCATACCTTGCGCCCCCTGTATGCCCTGTACACCTTGTACGCCCTGCGCGCCTTGCAAACCCTGACCGTTCAGATGGCCTTGCACCCCGGCCCCTTGCCCGCCGTATACGCCGCGCAGTTCGGGAAAGCTCGACACGACTCGGATCGCGCCGATGCGCTGCCCGGTGATCGCTTGAATGTGTCGGATTTGGTCTTCGTTGAGTTGCAGTTCCAGATCGTTCTCGTTCATGGTGCTTCGCTCCTTGAATCAATTAAACATCGGACACCTGCGAAAGCGATTCTGATGAATTCCGACAGACCCAAACGGCGTGTCGTCTCGCAAACGCGCCGCGAAAGCCATCGATTCAAGTCGGGAAGGAGACGCAATAGAGGGACGAGCGACGGTCGCTCACCCGCAGCAGCGCTGGCGCCTTACTGCATCGCGGCACACGGCGCCGGGCGGCAAGCGCGATACGAAATTAATCCGGTCGCGACACGTTTGGTTTCTTTCGATTAAGAATTATCCCAAGCGCGGTGCGCTTTGCGTCGCCGCGAAGGTAGCGACAGTTGGCGAGTTGAATGCGGCCATGCCCGCATGGCCAATCACTGTGACAGCGGCATCCCATCATCGTGGCCCGCGCCCCACTCCACGCCGGCCTGCCCAAAACGAAGCGCCCGCGCGGCGCCTGATGGGCGGCTGCGCGCGCGCGTCTTCCAGCGTTGCGAAGTGGACCGGCACTGTGCCGGCGAATCCGTCAGACCACGACGTCTTGCGGCGCCATTTGCGTGCCGTACGAGGCCCAGTGACCGTCGGCGTCATCGGCCGCCACGGTCGGCTTGCATGAGCCTGCGGTTTCGTCGAGCCCTTGCAGCAACGGGCAACGTTCGAAGAGTTCCGCGATGAAGTCGACAAACACGCGAACCTTCGGCGATAGGTGTCGGTTATGCGGATACACGGCCGAAATCGGCATGGGAGGCGGCTTCCACTGGTGCAGAATCTCGACCAATTGGCCCGATTGCAGATACGGCAGCGCCATGAAGCGCGCGAGCTGCACCGTCCCGAACCCCGCGAGTCCCAGTTGCAGATACGCCTCGGCGTCGTTGACCGCGACCGCCCCCGGCATGGGAATCTCGACTTCCTTGCCGTCCACCAGGAACTGGTCCTCGACGACGCGCCCCGTTCGGCTCGAGAAGTAGTGCACCGCTGTGTGCCGTTGCAGGTCGTCGAGCGAATGCGGCATGCCCATGCGCTCGAGATAAGCCGGTGACGCGCACGTCAGGCTTTGGAACAGGCCCACGCGTCGCGCGACCAGGCTCGAATCCTGAAGCGTGCCAACGCGCAACACACAATCGACGCCCTCCTGGATCAGGTCGACCGGCTTGTCGCCCATGCCCACCATAAGTTCGACTTCCGGGTAGCGTTCGTGAAATTCGCACAGCGCCGGCAGCACCACCAGCTTGCCGAGCGAACCCGGCATGTCGATGCGCAGCTTGCCGCGCACGCGCTGGCTGCTCTCCCGGAACGACGATTCGGTCTCCTCGATATCCGCGAGGATGCGCAGGCATCGCTCGTAATACGCGGCCCCGTCAGGCGTCAGGTTGAGCCGCCGGGTCGTACGCTGCAACAGCCGCGTCCCCAGATGCGCCTCGAGGTTCTGAATAATCGTGGTCACCGAGGTGCGCGGCAAACCGAGATTGTCGGCCGCGCGTGAAAAGCTGTTTGCCTCGACGACGCGCGTGAATACCTGCATCGCTTGCAAGCGATCCATGACATTTCCCCATTCGAAAACGTGGTTGCATCAGCCAATCCGGCTTATTTCACGCGCATCGCAAGTGCATAAGCAAATTGGTCGGCGGGAAAAGCCAATACCGGCAAGGCCGACATCGATTAGTCGATCTGACCGAATAGTGTTGCCAAATTATAGGCGTTTATCCCGATGTCCGTCGCCTCTAGACTTCGATCCATCGAATGTCATCAGAGGGGTATCGCGCTCGCGAGCCCAACGCCATATGTCAGCCACCCCCAAGTCGCCCTCGGGACGTCCGGGCCAAACGCACCGCACCGACGACGGACTGCGCATCGAAGAGGTGAGCATCGCCGGTCATGCCGGCCCGGTCACCCTGCGTCTGTATCGGCCGACCGGCCACGCCGGCGCCGACGCCGCGCGCGCCGGGGCGGCG
>NZ_KB290535.1:0-4236 GCF_000282835.1 Pandoraea sp. B-6
CCCAGCGCGCCTGCCGCCGACCGCCGAGCAACACCGACAGCGCGTCGGCAGCCGCCAGGGCGTCGAGGTCCCGACGTGACAACGCAGCCCGCGCGGTCAGATCGTCGATGTCGGTAAACGGTCGCTGCCGACGCGCACGCTCGATCGCGCGCGCCCCGTCGTCGGACAAGCCCTTGACCAGCGACAGCCCTAGCCGCACCGCCGGCCGGCGGGCATTGCCGTACCGCCCGATGCGCGCCTCGGGACGCGACTCGACATCGCTCACGCAAACGTCGACCGCGCGCACCTCGACATGATGCCGTCGCGCATCCTGCACCAGCTGCGACGCCGAATAGAATCCCATCGGCAAACTGTTGAGCAACCCGCACAGGAACATCTCCGGTGCATGACACTTGAGCCACGCACTCGCATAGGCGAGCAGTGCGAAGCTTGCCGCATGACTCTCCGGAAAACCGTACTCGCCAAAGCCCTCGATCTGGCGGCAGATGGCCTCGGCAAACTCGCGCGGATAGCCGTTTTTCAGCATCCCGTCGATGATGCGGGTCTGGAATTTCTCGAGCCCGCCCTTGCGTTTCCAGGCCGCCATCGAACGACGCAACTGATCGGCATCGCCGGCCGAGAAATCGGCGGCGATCATCGCGATCTGCATCACCTGCTCCTGAAAGATCGGCACGCCCAGCGTGCGCTCGAGCGCCGCCTTGATCTCCTCGCGCGGATAGACCACGTCCTCCTTGCCCTGCTTGCGACGCAGATACGGATGCACCATCCCGCCCTGAATCGGCCCCGGCCGCACGATCGCCACCTCGATCACCAGGTCGTAGAACTTGTCCGGCTTCAAGCGCGGCAACATGCTCATCTGCGCACGCGACTCGATCTGGAAGACACCCACGGTATCGGCACGACGAATCATGCCGTACGTCGCCGGATCGTCGCGCGGAATGTCCGCCAGCGAGATCGGCTCACCGCGCCATTCCCCCAGCAGATCGAGCGTGCGGCGCAACGCGCTCAGCATGCCGAGCGCCAGCACATCGACCTTGAGCAGCTTGAGCGTCTCGATATCGTCCTTGTCCCACTGAATGACGTAACGCTTGTCCATCGCCGCCGGCGCAATCGGCACCAGGCGCGAGAGCTTGTCGCGCGAAATCACGAAACCGCCCACGTGCTGCGACAAATGCCGGGGAAAGCCGATCAGCCGGGCGACCAGATCCGCCCATAGCCGCGTGGTCGGGGCGTCGGGCGACAACCCTTGTGCCGCCATGCGCGCGAGCAGATTCTCGCGACCGTCCCACCACTGCTGACTCTGCGCGACCTGCTCGACAATCGACAGATCGATGCCCAGCGCCCGCCCCGTGTCGCGCACCGCACTGCGCATGCGATACGAAATCACCGTCGCAGCCAGCGCCGCCCGGTCGGTGCCGTACTTGTCGTAGATGTACTGGATCACCTCTTCGCGCCGCTGATGCTCGAAGTCCACATCGATATCGGGCGGCTCGTTGCGCTCCTTCGACAGAAAACGCCCGAACAGCACCTGCACCTCGTCAGGATTGACCGCCGTGATTCCCAGGCAATAGCACACCGCCGAGTTGGCCGCCGACCCGCGCCCCTGGCACAGGATGTTCTGGCTGCGGGCGAAACGCACGATGTCGTAGACCGTCAGGAAATACGGCTCGTACGCCAGCTCCCGGATCAGCGTCAGTTCGCTTTCGATGAGACGACGCACCTTCTGCGGTACCCCGTTCGGATAGCGCCGCGCCGCGCCGGCCTCGACTTCCTGATGCAAATACGTCACCGGCGTATGCCCGGCGGGCACCAGTTCCTCGGGATACTCGTAACGCAGGCTGCGCAGATCGAAATGGCAACGCGAGGCGATGGCAATCGTTTGCGCCAGCGCGTCCGGCGGATAGAGCCACGCGAGCCGCAACCGCGTGCGTAGATGCTGCTCCGCATTGGCGGCGAGCGCCAATCCGCAGGCCTGCACCGGCTTGCCCAGTCCAATGGCGGTGAGCGTGTCCTGCAACGGCTTGCGCGAGCGCACATGCATGAGGACATGGCCGGTGGCGACGAGCGGCACGTCGCACTCGGCGGAGATCGCCCGCAGCCGGGCCAGATGCGCGTCGTCGTCGGCTCGGTGATGGCGTTCGAGCGCGAGCCACACGCGTCCTTCGCCGAACGTCTGTGCCGCCCAGCGGGTTTGGGCCAGCGTGCGCTCGGGACTCGCGCCGGTCTCCGGCACCAGGATCATCAGGCACCCCGGCAGACCCCGCAGATGCGCCTGCCCGGTTGCCGGCGCGCTGAAGTCTCGCGCGTGCAACCGATAACCGCGCTTCGGGCCGCGCATGCGACCGAGTGTAATCATCTCGGAAAGATTGCCGTAGCCTTCGCGGTGCTGCGCAAGCGCGACCAGATGCACACTGCCCAGCGCGGCTGCGCTGTCCTCGGGCGTCAGACGAAACTCGCTGCCCACGATCAACGACACCGACGGATACTGCACCGCCTCGGCCAGTGCGCGAACGACACCGGCCAGCGAGCACTCGTCGGTCATCGCCAGCGCGGTGTAGCCCAGGTGCGCGGCCCGCGCGATCAGTTCCTCCGGATGCGACGCGCCACGCTGGAACGAGAAATTCGACAGGCAGTGCAGTTCGGCATAGGCAGGCAGGCTGCCGTCGTCGGCCGCACGCGGATCGGGGGGCGCCGCCGGATCGGCGCCGGCCGCGTCGGCACGCTCATCATTGGCGGCCAGCCCTTCGGTCGGGCCTTGCCACGGCAGGAAATCGTCGACATTCATCGCACAGCGGACCCGCCGGACTCAGCCGAACAGGCCATGCAAGTACCACGCGGCATCCGCCCCATTCACGGGCCGCTCGCGAAACACCCACAGCAACGCCCCCGTGATATCGGCCGCAATGAAGTAGTCGCGCGTGACGGTGCCTGGCTCCCACCAGCCGGCTTCGATACGCTCAGGACCGCTCATCAGTTGTAGCGGCCCCTGCCGCCACGGACGCTCCTGACGCACGCCGAGGCGTTGCGGCACATCGAGCAGCCATGCCGGGCGCGGCGGCAACAGGGACTCGCCATCGGGCCGATGACGGACCGCGCCGGACATCGTGCCGTGGGAGGCATGGGAAGGATTGCCGGACGCCCCATACGGCACGCTGACGAACGCTGCCTCGGGCCGGTGATCGCCACGCACCTGCAAACGCCGCACGTGCTCGTCGCCCAACCGCGCCGCCACACGCTCCATCAGTTGCACAAAATCCTGCCGGGCGCGGCCCGGCTCCGGCAGGAGCGAGCCGCTTTGCGGCACATGGGGCGCCGTCTGCGTGACATCGAGCCGCAACGTCAGCACCGGGGCCACCAGTGGCGAGCGGGCCAGCCGCTCCTTGCACAACGACAGCAAGTGCGCGGGCGCCGCACTCGCTTCGGCAAGACGGATGTCGAAACGCGTCGGTGCCAGCGTTTGCCGCCCAAGCGGCTCATGCTCGAGCACCAGCGCGAGCGCGCGCGTGGCCAGTTGCCCGGCGGCCAGCCATCCCGTGAGTTGGGCGAGCAGACGGCGCAGACCGAAGAGCAGCACGTCCACGTCATGCGTGAGCGACGGCAGCGGCAGCACCGCCTCGAAATGGGGCGGGGCGCGATACCAGGCGGGGGCTTCCGGCGTCTCGCCATAGGCCCGGGAAAGCGCAGCGGGCAGTTCTGCACCGCAGCGGCGCCTCACACCCGCCGCAGGCAGCGCGCGCAGTTCGCCCAACGTCGCACAGCCGATTTGCGCAAGCCAGTCGAGCCACGGCTGCGCCTCGGGCAACAAGGCGACCGAGCGGGAATCGAGGGATTGCGGCAGCGTCATCGGCGTCGGTGGTGTCGGTGGCAACCGCAGCGACCCACAAGGAGTACCGGCTCGCGCGAGCAACGCCGCCGCGCTGGCCGTGGCGGCAAGGCCCAACGACGCCCGGTGCCCGAGCGCCTCGGCACTCTCAAACACCTGCGCCGCCAGCGATGCCAGACCGCCAAACAGACGCAGGCTCGGTGCCACGTCGATCAGCACGCATTGTGGCGAGGCGATCGCAACGTCGGGGCCGAAGCGCAGCAAGGCCAGCGCCAGCGCCTCGAGCGCGACCGTCTCGGCCGCTTCGTCGCGATCGTGGAATCGTGCCTGCGGCAATAGCGCCAGCACGCCGCCACGGCGCATGCCGGGTTGCACGCCGGCTGCCTGCGCCGCCTCACTCGCCTGCCAGACAC
>NZ_KB290535.1:4336-106027 GCF_000282835.1 Pandoraea sp. B-6
TGCGAGACTCCGGAAACAGAAACCAAAGGCACCGTGGACGGTGTGGACGAAGGTGCCGGACCAGGCCCGACAGGCCCCGGCCGTGCATCGTCGGCCGCGCCCGTCACCGGTTGCGAGACATGCGCATACGGCGCGGGCAACGTCAGCCAGAGCGGTTCGAGACGCGGCGGTCCCCGCCGCTTGTGAAACTGCACGCCGAGACGACTCCCCGGCCCAACGGCAAGCCCCAGCCGCAACGGTGCCGCCGAGGCGGTCGCGACGGCGGCGGGCCCTCGCACCACCCAGGTCAGCGTCTCGCCGCCACCGGCCGCGACCTGAAGCCGCCGGATCTGCTCGGGCGTCGCGGCCGGAAGCCAGGTGAGCACCGCCCCGCAGCACGCGCTTTTGAGGGCCTGCTCGGCACACCAGAGCATGTCGCGATCCTCCGCCTTCAGGCCGCGTGTGCCGCGCGCCCGAGGCGCCTGACGTGCCGGACTCACCGGACGCATCACGACACTGAGCCAGCGCAGATCGATGCCCCATCCCGCCAGCGCCGGGGCATATGGCAGCATCGGCGGCGCAATCACCATCACCGGCTGGCCCGCCTGCGTGAGATCGCGTAGCGTCGGGGCCAGCAACCGCCATTCACCGATGCCCGGACGCTCGCTCAGCAACTCCGTCACCGCACCATGCGGCCACCCGGCGCCGGGCAGCTCGGCGTCCAGCGCGGCAAAACCCGTGGTGTGGCCAGCACGGTGGCAATGCGCCAGTTCACTGGCGCGCCACAGCCCGGCAGGCAAAGAGGAAAGTGGCAGGGTCATCGCGCACCCAAAATACTGTATGAATGTACAGTATAGCAGTTCATCTGCCACCGCCGTGATATCCGTGACCTTGCCGCCGCCATGATCGCGCTTGCGGGCAGGCGCCGGCCCGGCTACCGTTGGCGTCATCGACCGATCTCCTTTTCTCATGCCGCTGCCGACCACCGCCACTGCGCCCTTCTGTCCTTCCGAAGTCAAAGGCAGCATCGTCATCGACGCACGCGAACCCCGCTGGATCAAACTCAAGCGTTTTGCCGGCCCGGGCCTGCTCGTCGCCATCGGCTATATGGACCCCGGCAACTGGGCGACGGACATCCAGGCCGGATCGCAATTCGGCTATTCGCTGCTCTGGGTGGTGGCGCTCTCCAGCCTTGCCGCCATCTTTCTCCAGATGCTCGCTGCCCGGCTGGGACTGGTCGCCGGGCGCGACCTCGCGCAGGCGAGCTACGAGCGCTACGGGCGGGCGGGACGACTCGTCCAGTGGATCACCGCCGAGATCTCGATCGTCGCCTGCGATATCGCCGAAGTCCTGGGCTGTGCGCTCGCCTTCAAGCTATTGCTGGGGGTGCCGATCGCCTGGGGCATCGTCCTCACCGCGCTCGACACGATGATCGTGCTCGGCCTGCAGGGCAAAGGCTTCCGTCAGATCGAAGCCATTGTCTTCGGCTTGATCGGCACGATGGCGCTGTGCTTCGTCGCGCAAGTGGCCATGGTGCCGCCCGATTGGCATGCGGTGGCCGCCGGTCTCATGCCGGGTGCGCCCAGCCACGACCGGCACGATGCCCTCGTGCTGGCGCTCGGCATCGTCGGTGCCACGATCATGCCGCACAATCTGTACCTGCATTCGTCGGTCGTGCAGACGCGGCGGGTGGTCGGCGGCAAACGCGGCGACGTGCGCGACACCCTCGCGCTGGTGCGCATCGACACATGGGTCTCGCTCGCGCTCGCCATGTGCGTGAATGCGGCCATTCTGATACTGGCGGGTTCGGTATTTCACGCCAGCGGCCAGACCAACGTCACCGATATCGAGCAGGCATATCGGCTCATCACGCCGCTTGCGGGCGGCGCCGCGGCCTTCCTGTTCGGCATCGCCCTGCTTGCGTCGGGACAAAGTTCCACGCTCACCGGGACGATCGCCGGGCAAGTCATCATGGACGGATTTCTGCACGCCCGGATCCCCTGCTATCAGCGTCGTCTGATCACGCGCGGGCTGGCGCTCGTGCCCGCGCTGATCGGCGTGCTGTGGCTCGGCGACGGCGCCGTGGGCAAGCTGCTGGTATGGAGTCAGGTGCTGCTCAGTCTGCAACTGCCGTTCGCCATGTGGCCGCTCATCCGCTCGGTGAGCGACCCGCGCGTGATGAACGGCAACACGCTCGGGCGTCCCGCACAGGCGCTCGCGTGGGGCCTCTTCGCGGTCATCACCGCCACTAACCTGCTGCTCATCGTCGGGTTGGACTGAGGTCGCGCAAACGGCGACGCGACGCGCGTCAGCGTCATCGTCGCCATGCCCGCCGGCTTTACAGCCCGAGTTCGGTCAATCCCGGATGATCGTCGGGACGGCGTCCCTGCGGCCAATGGAACAGGCGCTCGCCTTCGGTGATGCGCGAGTCGTTGATGCTGGCATGGCGCTCGGCCATGAGCCCTTGCGCGTCGAACGCCCAGTTTTCGTTGCCATACGAACGGAACCAACTGCCCGAATCGTCTCGCCATTCGTAAGCGAACCGCACCGCGATGCGATTCTCGGTAAACGCCCACAGTTCCTTGATTAGCCGGTAGTCGAGTTCGCGTTGCCATTTACGCGTCAGGAATTCGACGATCTGTTCACGGCCACGCGGAAATTCGGCCCGATTGCGCCAGCGACTGTCGACCGTATAGGCCAACGCAACCCGTGCAGGATCGCGCGAGTTCCAGCCGTCCTCGGCCATACGAATCTTCTGAATTGCAGTCTCACGCGTGAATGGCGGAAACGGCGGGCGGGCTTCACTGTCGGCCATGACAACACTCCTATCGAAAGTATGAGGGGAAAGCCGTGCGAGTGTATCGCCAAGCTGCGCTTGGCGCAGCGGCGCGCATACCTCCGTCGACGCACTAACACGACGACGAGTCGTTCCGCCAGAACGACCTGCCCGTAGCCGGCGACATCCACCAGGTCAGTCCGGCCAAGCTGCGCGAGATCTTCGGGGACGAGGCGATGGGTTGCTCACCGCGCGCCCCGGACGGCACGCATCTGTGCAGACGCCCGCTTGTCGCCTATAGTAATAGCGCATCATCTGGACCGATAGCGACACCGCGTCTCAATGCGGGACGATAACGTCTGACGGCACGCACGACCGATCGCGACGCGTGTTCCGTCGGCCTGCACGCAACATTGGCAGGCTTCGTCCGGGAGTCATCATGGTCCGCCGCTTCACTTCCCCCGCCACGGCATTCCTTGCTACCGGCCTGCTCGCACTGTCGTCGTTCGCCCACGCGGACCCGATGCATCTCTCCGATATCAAGAGTGCCAGCGGTCAGCAACTCAGTGTCGACGAATTGCGCTCGCTCATGCCCGGCGCGCACATCACCCACCTCGCCAACAACGGCAGTACGCGCAAATGGATCAACGACACCAATGGGTCGCTCAATGCCACGAGCGACAACAAGGGCAGCATCGGGTCGGGTAGCCGCGCGAACCAGGTCGCTCACGCCACCGGCACGTGGTCGGTCAACGACAACGGTTCGTATTGCGTGAACCTCGAATGGCGCGCGATGACCGAGAACTGGTGCCGCTTCATGTTCAAGGTCGGTGACAAGTACTACGGTGTGACCTCGCTCGCCAACGGCGCGGCGCTCGCCACCGAGTTCAGAATCGAGAAATAGACACGTTCCGCCGGGGTACGGCGAAAGCGAAGGACGAAAGGGCAGGACATTAACGACAAAGCCCGCCAAAGTGGCGGGCTTGCACTCGCCAACCCCGAAACCGCAGGGATTGGCATCCGGACTCACGGTTGGGCGCCGTCGCACGCCATCGCATGGATGACGGGGATCGCCCGCTGTGACGATCGACTTGCCTGATTGCGCCAGCGACGACCGTTCGTCCGGAGGGACTTGCTACAAACTTGCTTAGTAACCGGCGGTTTCGAGCGCGCGGATACGTTGTTCCAACTCAATGATGTCCTTCGACTCAGCCAGGAACGCTTCGCGACGACGACGCTCAGCCGTTTCAAACCAAGTGTTCACGACTTCAAACAGGGCGGCAACCATGATGTTTCTCCAATTCATTTAGTGTGCTGCATTGCAGCAGTGCTTCGCATTGTATAGGGTTTTCCCGTTAAGGGTTAGCCCCTATTTGCGAAAAACATCAAAAATCTGCTAGAGGCTCACTTCGAATCCAGTCAATTCGTGAAAATTCTATTTAAAATCAAATACATATTCGGCTGTCGACGTAACGCAACACCCGCTGCGGCATGCTGTCGCAGCGGGCGAATCAAAATTCAGGAAACAAAAAAAGCGCCGTCATTGCGGCGCGTCATAGGGGATATCGGGCGTCAGCCGGTCATGTCGACTTCATGTGTTAGGGCTGGGGGACGTGACGGATCTGCCCCTCGCTGTCACTGACCGAGCCGCCTGCCGACGCCGGGGCATCGGTGCCGGTTGCGGCGTCTGAGGCTGTGGCCGACTGCGCCGGACCGCACGACGCTATCGCGCTCGCGAAACGCGCCCCCTTGCCGCCCAGGTCACCGGGAAGGTCAGCGGCAGCGATCCCCTCGAGTATCGGGCAGTCTGGACGATCATCACCGTGACAGTGCATGGCGAGATGAGAGAGCGTGTCGCGCATGGCCACCAATTCACCGATGCGTTGGTTGAGTTCATCGACATGGGTTTGCGCCAACGCCTTCACCTGCGCGCTGGATCGGTCTCGATCCTGCCATAGTGCCAGCAGTTGACGGATCTGATCGATCCCAAAACCCAGCCGCCTCGCCTGGCGAATGAAGCGAAGCAGATGGAGATCCGGCTCGCCATATCGCCGGTAACCCGCCTCGGAGCGGGGACTCGGGGGCATCAGGCCGATACTTTCGTAGTACCGGATCATCTTGGCCGTGACGCCGCTGGCCTGCGCCGCTTGTCCGATGTTCATGGCTGCCTCACTGGGGGGAACGAGGGTTGAACGACGGGAGTGGAGGAACCGCTCATCGTCCTGTTGGCGTCCGACGGCACAAGTCGGGCGCTGATCGGTGAATGATCGGAAATCCGTGACCAGGGACGCCCGTGTAAAACCTGCGCCCCTTCGATATGAAAGCCTCGTGCGTAAATGCGGTCAAGTCGTAAAAGCGGCAATCCGCTCGGAAAACTGCGCGCCGGACGCCCCCCGTGGTTCTGAAACACCTCGGTCAGCGCCAAGCGTTCCGCCAGCAACCGGTCTGCCTGATTGCTCCAGTCATTGAAGTCACCCGCGATAATCAACGGCGCATCGGCGGGAATAGCGTCGGCCACACGCTCCGTCAACATTTCGAACTGGCGACGGCGACCATGTCCGGCCAACGACAAATGCACACACAGGCAATGCAGCGGCTGCTTCAGACCCGGCACGGCAATCTCGCAGTGAAGCATGCCGCGCTTCTCAAAACTATAGGTTGTGATGTCGTGGTTGTCCGACCTGACGATCGGATAACGGCTCAGAATCGCATTGCCATGATGCCCCTGTTCATAGACGACATTGCGCCCATACGCGTGATCGCGCCACATGGCGCCGGCCAGAAACTCGTGTTGCGGCTGCACCGGCCAATTCCTGTGACGCACCGCATGCCCCTGATGCAGGCCCTGCACTTCCTGCAAGAAGACCAGATCCGGCGCAAGCCCTTCCAAGCCGGCACGCAGTTCGTGAACACGCAGACGGTTGAATGCGGAAAAGCCCTTGTGGATGTTGTAACTTGCGATATGGAGGCTATTCATGTTCGGCAGGATTCATTCCGCGCCGGAAGGCAGACGATACCAATCAAATGATGCCGCTTTCGACGAATTTCAAGTCAATTAAAAATTCAGGCAACGCATCGGGCAGTCGCCGACCGCGCGTGCCTCTAACAAATTCATTATGCGCCGTTCGCCTTGTGCCCGGGCAAACCGCCCTCAAGCACTCGCGCTGCGGGCCTCGCCAATCTTGGCGGCAGCGCCGGCACTGACGTCTTGCGTCGCCGATGAACGCCAGCGCCGCAGCAGCAACGCGTTGCTCACCACACTCACGCTGCTGAGCGCCATCGCCGCCCCCGCAATCACCGGGCTCAACAGCCCGAACGCCGCCAGCGGAATCCCGACCACGTTGTACGCGAACGCCCAAAAGAGGTTCTGGCGAATCTTCGACCAGGTGCGACGCGACACATCGATGGCATCGGCCACCCGCAGCGGATCGCCGCGCATGAGTGTGATGCCCGCCGTCTGCATGGCCACGTCGGTACCCGAGCCCATCGCGATGCCGACGTCGGCCGCGGCCAACGCTGGGGCGTCGTTAATGCCGTCGCCCACCATCGCTACGACCACGCCGTCACGCTTGAGTTGCGCGATCACCGCCGCCTTGTGCTCCGGCAGCACGTTGGCATGCACCTCGTCGAGTCCCAACGCGTCGGCGACCGCCTTGGCGCTCCCCGCGTTGTCGCCGGTCACCATCACGCAACGCACGCCCAGCGCATGCAAGCGGTCGACGGCCGGCCGCGCCGTGGCCTTGAGCGTGTCACCGAACGCCAACAGCCCAAGCAAGCGCGCCGGTGCCTCGACATTTGCGCCCTCCCCTGAAGTCTCGACCAGCCACGAGACGGTACGTCCCTCGGCCGCCAGACGCGCTGCCTCGTGAGCCAGCGCCCCTTCCGAGACACCCAACTCCTCAAGCAACCGCGCGTTCCCCAGCTGCAGCGTATGACCGTTGCGCGAGGCGCCCGCGTTCTCGACGCCCCCAACACCCCCACCCTCCCCAACTTCCTCGATACGTGCCCGCATCCCTCTCCCCGGCAGCGCAGCGATGTCGAATGCCGTCGGCACCGCCGAGGTCACCCCGGCTTCCGCTGCGGCGGTCGTGACCGCCTTCGCCAGCGGATGCGAACTGCCCGACTGCACCGCCGCGGCCCATCGCAGCAAGGTATCGGCACGCACCCCCGTCACCGGCAGGTGTGCCACGAGGCGCGGCTTGCCCTCGGTCAACGTGCCCGTCTTGTCGAACGCCACGACGCGGATGCGGTGCGCCAGTTCGAGCGCTTCGGCATCCTTGATGAGAATGCCCTGCCGTGCCGCCGCCCCAGTGCCCACCATGATCGCGGCAGGCGTTGCCAGGCCCAGCGCACACGGGCACGCGATGACCAGCACTGCCACCGCATTGAGCAGCGCTGTCTCCAGGCCGATGCCGAGCCCCCAGCCAACGACCAGCGTCACGACGGCGACCAGCACCACCACCGGCACGAACACCGCGGCCACCCGATCGACGGCGCGCTGGATCGGCGCCTTGCCCGCCTGCGCATCTTCGACCATGCGAATGATGCGGGCCAGCGCCGTATCGGCGCCGACCGCCGTCGTCTCCACCCGCAGCGTACCGGCGCCGTTGATCGAGCCGCCAACGACCTTGTCGCCGGCCGCTTTTTCGATCGGTAACGGTTCGCCGGTCAGCAACGACTCGTCGAGCTGGCTCGCCCCCTCGCGAATGACGCCGTCGACAGGCACCCGTTCACCGGCGCGCACCACCACCCAGTCGCCGACCTTCACTTGGCCCAGCGGCACCGTCACCTCGCTCGCCGCGCCCTGCGGATCGCGCAACACGCGCGCGGTCTCGGGACGCAAGGCCGCCAGCGCACGAATCGCTTCCACGGTGCGACGCTTTGCCCGCGCTTCCAGCCACTTGCCAAGCAGCACCAGCGTGATGACCACGGCCGCCGCTTCGAAATACAGGTGCGTCATGCCGTGCGCCGGGGCACGCCACCATTCGTAAAGACTCAGCCCATAGGCGGCCGACGTGCCCAATGCCACCAGCAAATCCATATTGCCGCTACCGGCGCGCACCGCTTTGTACCCCGCCCGATAGAAGCGCGCCCCGAGCCAGAACTGCACCGGTGTGGCGAGCAACCATTGCACCCACGGCGGCAGCATCAGATGAATGCCGAAGGGTTCGAGCAGCATTGGCAACAACAACGGCAGGGACAAGACCGCCGCCACGGCAACCGGCCACCACGCCGGACCTTCGTGGGATGCGGCCGCCTGCGCGGGGTCCGTGACTGGCGACGCCTCGTATCCCGCCTGCTCCACGGCAGCGGTGAGCGCCGCCACGTCGACGACGCCACGCACCCCGCGCACGGCGGCACGCTCCGTCGCCAGGTTCACGTTTGCCTCGACCACACCGGGCACCTGACGAAGGGCCTTCTCCACACGCCCCACGCACGATGCGCAGGTCATGCCGCCAATCGCCAACTCGAACGATTGCTCCGCCACCTGGTATCCCGCGTCGTTGACGGCCGTCTCGACCGCGCCAAGCAGAGCCGCGGGCGTCACGCCGGGCGCAGCTTCCACGGCCGCCGTCTCGGTCGCGAGATTGACGTTGGCGCTGGCCACGCCCGGCGCGCGCCGCAATGCCTTCTCAACCCGCGTCACACATGAGGCGCAGGTCATGCCTTCGATACCGACCGACCAGTTCCGAATCATTTCAGGGTCTCCAGGAGGACTGTCATCATGCGTCGAAGCATAGACCTTTCCATGAAGGGAAGGTCAAGCCGCCAGCGTCAATCTGCCGCACACCATCCCATGACAGTCTCGTCATTTATTACGATAGCGCGCCCGGAACCGCTCGGGTTTGGGCTGCGTCTGGGCGATCCAGCGAATACACTGAAAATAGCGCTTGAGCTTCCTGTCGTAGGAAGGTCTATCATCGATTTGTTTGATCACCGTCACCGAAACCGCTTTCAAGGAGTGCAACATGCAAGTGCAAGTCGAAGGAATGAGCTGCGGTCATTGCGTCAAAGCCGTCACGCGTGCGATCACCGAGCGCGATCCGGCCGCCAAGGTCAATGTGGATCTGGACTCGGGTCGCGTCGACGTCGAAAGCCGCCTCTCGCCCACCGAGGTCAGCGCCGTCATCACCGACGCCGGGTACACCGTCAAGGGCACCCACGCCTGAGCATCGCCTGGCACGTCCGACGTCGCGCAACGCTCACATCGGCGGTCGGCGCGACATCCGCGCCGGCCTTCCTCCCGAGCCGACGTTGAGCCAATCGTCCGCCATCATTCCCACGAGCGCCGCGCAGTCTTCCCTGCAGCGCAGCAACACCCTGTGCTACGCTCTCTCTCGCCGACTACGCAACAACGCCACGCGATCAGTGACTGCGAGGCGCGCTGCTTGCGGCATACACGTCTTCAGGGCGGGGTGAAAGTCCCCACCGGCGGTATGTGACGCCGCGCAGTGCAAGCTGCGTGGGTCATGAGCCCGCGAGCGCCTGTCACCGTCGCTTTCGTGACACTGACAGGGTCAGCAGATCTGGTGCGAAGCCAGAGCCGACGGTCATAGTCCGGATGAGAGAAGATGCGTCGATACCCGCGCGCTATGGGGCACTGTCCCATGGAGGCGTCCGTTCGCATGCCCCGAAAACGTTTTTCGCCCGATTGATTTACGCGAGGAGCGTTTCATGTCCGTTACCCAAAGCACCACCCAAGCCGTATCGCAAGCCGTTACATCGACCGCTCACAGGGCCGATGCGACCCGCACAACCGACGATCTGCATGCCAACCCGGCGTTCGCCAACCTGGCACCGGTCGACGTCCGTCTGCCAGCCGCGCTCGACGCCATGCGCGAAGGCCGTCCGGTCATTCTGATGGACGACCTGGACCGCGAGAACGAGGCCGATCTGATCGTCGCCGCCGAGAAAATCACGCAGGCCACCATGGCCATGCTGATCCGCGAATGCAGTGGCATCGTGTGCCTGTGTCTGCCTGACGAGACATTGCGCCGTCTCGATCTGCCGCCGATGGTCGAGCAGAATCAGAGCCGCCATGGCACGGCCTTCACCGTGACAATCGAGGCGCGCCAGGGCGTGAGCACCGGCGTGAGCGCGGCCGACCGCGTGACCACGATTCGCGCCGCCATCGCCGACGATGCCCAGCCCGCCGACCTGTCCCGCCCGGGCCATGTCTTCCCGCTGCGCGCACAGCCGGGCGGCGTGCTGACGCGTCGCGGTCACACGGAGGGCTCGGTCGATCTGGCGGTGCTTGCCGGCCTGAAACCTGCCGCCGTGCTGTGCGAGTTGATGAATCCAGATGGCACGATGACGCGCGGCGCCGACATCGAGCGCTTCGCCGAGCAACATGGCCTGCCGATCCTGACCATCGACGAATTGGCCCAGTATCGTCGCAGGCACGCCCAAGCGGCCTGAGCTGGCGGCGCGGCCAGCCCCCTCCTTCCGAGGTAACGACGACAACCCGAATCACGGCGACGGCGTGAGCCGCCGTTGCCGTGCTCCGGTCTCGACGCTTCCCTCTAACGCCGAAACCCCCGGGGCGCACCGTGACTTTTATAATCTCGCGCCATCGCTTGCCTGATAAAAGTTACGAGGAAAACGCCATGAATACCCGACCGGATGCCGCCGCCGTACTGGCGCAATGGGAAGCCGACGAAGCCGCCGTGCGCGAACGGCTCACACGTAACGGTCCGCTACGCTACGGCGTGGCAACGCCGTCCGACGTGATCGGCCTGTCGGGCATGGAAATATTTGAAGCGATGTTCGACGGCAGGCTGCCGCTGCCGCCGATCAGTGAGACGCTGGGCTTCATCGCCATCGAAGCCGCGAACGGCCGCGCGGTCTTTCAGGGCCGCCCGGCGTTGCCCTATTACAACCCGCTCGGTGCCATACACGGCGGCTGGTTCGCCACGCTGCTCGACTCCGCGGTCGCCTGCGCGGTGCACTCCACGCTACCCGCCGGACGCAGCTACACCACGCTCGAACTCAAGACCAATATGGTGCGCGCCCTCACGCGTGACGTGCCTTGCGTGCGTGCGGAAGGCGAAGTCATCCAGGTCGGGCGTCAGGTCGGCATCGCCGAGGGCCGCATCGTCGGTCCGGATGGCACCCTGTATGCGCACGCCACGACGACGTGCCTGATCTTCGACTTGCCGCCGCGCAAGACATAAGGGCAGCGACGCCCCATGAAAAAGCCCGCCGGGGAAGCAAATCCCCCGGCGGGCTTTTGTGCCGCTGCGCGCCGTCGTCAGGACGTCGCCACGGCTCGCGCGTCGCTCAATGCGGGGACCCGCCGCCCTGCTCGCTATCGGGCTGGTGTTCCAGCGTCTCCTTGAGTGCAATCTGCAGCTTGGCGTGCATGCGCACGAACCAGCTCCGCATGATGATCGCCAGCACCACCGTTCCCGCCACGATCAGCACGACCATCTCCGTGGACGGCAGGATACTCGCCGACAAGGCCGCCACCAGCAGGATCACCCCGACCATGGCGGCAATCGGCAGGATTTCGGCCACCACGCGGCGCACCTGGTATGTGTAGCGACCGGTCAGGCTCGGCGGCACCGACAACTCCACAAGCAGTAGCGAGAGCGATTTGAGCTTGCGGTACACCGCGATCAGGAACGGCAGCGACAGCACGAGCGCCACGCCCCAGACCACCGCGCTTTGCAGGCTCGGGTCGCGCACCCACGGCGACATCAGCGCCGCCAAACGCCGATAGAAGAAGGCGCCGCCGAGGAAGATCGTCACCACGAGCGCAAGATTGATCGCCACGCTCATCACGATGCGACGCACGATGCCGACGAGCGCCGCGCTATCGCCCGTCAGATGAATGCTCTGCAACCACTGCGTGTACTGACGCAGCACGTATGACAGGCGCCCGGGCATCATGCGGCCGAGCCATCCCGTGAACGGATCGGCGCTCTTGATCAGGTACGGCGTGAGCAGCGTCGTGATGACCGAGACGGCGACCGCAATCGGGTAGAGGAAGTCGCTCGTCACCTTGAGCGATAACCCGAGCGACGCAATGATGAACGAGAACTCGCCAATTTGCGACAGCCCCATGCCCACGCGCATCGACGTCCGGCCGTCCTGCCCCGAAAGGTACGCCCCCAATCCACACGAGACGATCTTGCCGATCACGACGGCGAGGGTGATGACGAGAATCGGCCAGATGTACGTCGCCAGCACGTGCGGATCGAGCAGCAGTCCGATGGTGACGAAGAACACGGCGCTGAACATGTCGCGCAGCGGTGCAACCAACCGTTCGATGGTATGCAGCTCTCGCGCCTCGGCCATGATCGCGCCGATCAGGAACGCGCCGAGCGCCACGCTGTAACCCATCTGGATCACCAGCAGGCAGAAGCCGAAGCACAGGCCGAGCACGACGACCAGCAGCATCTCATCGCTCTTGAATTTCGCCACGTACGCGAGAATTCGCGGCACGAGCAGAATGCCCACGACAAGCGACACCACCATGAACAGCAGCAGCTTGCCCAGCGTAAAGGTGGCCTCGCCGGCATCCACCGAGCCGCTGATGGCGATGCCCGAGAGCAGCGCGATCATGCCAATGGCGAGCACGTCTTCCACGATCAGCACACCGAAGATGAGCTGGGCGAATCGCTCTCGCTTCATGCCGAGTTCGTCGAGCGCCTTGACGATGATGGTGGTCGACGAGACGGCGAGCATCGCGCCAAGGAAAATCGAGTCCATCGCCTTCCAACCGAAGAAGCGGCCGATCTCGTAGCCAAGCCAGAGCATCAGCACAATCTCGGTGATCGCCGCCACGAATGCCGTCACGCCCACTCGCGCAAGCTTGCGCAAGCTGAACTCTAGCCCCAGCGAAAACATCAGGAACACGACACCGAGCTCGGCCAGAATGCCGATCGTCTTCTCGTCATGTATCAGCGCAAACGGCGGTGTATACGGGCCGATGATCACGCCCGCCACGATATAGCCGAGCACGACCGGCTGTCGGAACCGGTTGAAGATGACCGTCACGATGCCGGCCAGCAGCATGATGACGGCCAGGTCCTGAATGAAGTCGATGGCGTGATGCATCCGATACGTTCTCCCCGCGGCGCGCTGCGCCGATTTTGCTGTTTTTGATGTCACGCCCGCCGCGCGCCGCTTCCCTGACGGGCCGCCGCGACGATGCAAAACGCGATGCTTGATGAAGGTGGGAAGCCGGCGGTGTGCCGCCGACCTGATTGACGTTGCGCTCGTTCGCCCGGTCGTCACTCGGGCATTGGCCGCCGGTCCGCTGTCCCGCCAATCCCCCTGAGGGGCGTCGGCCTCCGCGACCGTTTCGGCAAAAATCAGACGAATACCCAATCTAATACCGATGCCGATTCAATATACGCGATCGGCGAACACGCGCGCAACCCAGGATTGACGGGGCTTTTCATAAAAAATTCCCCATATTCGTCGCACACGACGAAATTTTTCCGCTTGCTTTTTGTCTTCCGACCTTGTGAAATATCACACAGATATCAACAGAATTTTACAGGGGTGGTCACGTATGCGTTCCCGTCTGTCCTTCAGGGTGTCCGGCGACGGCCCCCATCCGTGCGTCGACGTGTCCGTCGACACGTTGATCATCGCCGGCTGGGCCGGACGCGATCGCGACGCCGTCGAGCACCACATTGCCGAGTTGGCCGCATTGGGCGTGCGCCGCCCGTCGAGCACGCCGTGCTTCTACCGACTGGCGCCCGCGTTGCTCGCGCAAGATGACACCATCGACGTCGTCGGCCAGACGAGCAGCGGCGAAGCTGAATGCGTGCTCGTGCGCCACGGTGGCGACTTGCTCGTGAGCGTGGGCTCGGATCACACCGACCGCGAAGTCGAAGCCTATGGCGTGACCGTCTCGAAGCAAGTCTGCGCGAAGCCGGTGGCACGCGACGCGTGGCGCTTTGCCGATGTCGGCGCGCACTGGGATCAGCTGATGCTGCGCTCCTGGGTGACGTGCGACGGCGAACGGCGCCTCTATCAGGAAGGCACCGTGGCCAGCCTGCTCTCGCCGCAGGAATTGATGGACAAACTCGGGCCGGATGGCCTGCCGGCGGGCGCCGCCATGTTCTGTGGCACACTCGCTGCCATTGGCGGCGTGGCTGGCGGCGAGCAGTTCGAGATCGAACTGCACGATCCGGTCCTCGGCCGCACGATCCGACATCGCTACGCCACGCAGGCGCTGGCGATTGCCGACTAAAGCCGACTGACGCCGACCGGCGCCCATCGAAGCGCCGACCCGACGCTGGCCGACAGAACCGACCCGCCCCGATGCCCAACGACACCCCCGACGACACGCTTCTCGCGGCCAATCCCGATGCGTCCGCTACCGCCACACCGCAGGCCGCCGCAGATGGCCGCAGCCTGACCGAGCGCGCGTACGACGCGATCAAGCACGACATCATCACGCTGCGTCTACGCCCGGGCGAGACGCTCAACGAAGCGCAGTTGATGCAGTCGACGGGACTCGGACGCACCCCGGTGCATCAGGCGATGCACCGCCTTGCCCTCGAAGGGTGGGTGGTGATCCTGCCGCGCAAGGGGGCGATGGTCGCGCCGGTCTCGCTCAACGATGCGCTCGAGATCATCGACGTGCGCATGATCAACGAGACGTATTGCGCGGGGCTGGCCGCGCGCGCCGCCACGCCGGACGACCTCGCCGCCATCGAAGCCGTGCTGGCACGGTCTCAGGCGGCCATCGCCGCACGCGACGTGGCGGCGATGATGCGCATCGACCGCGACTTCCATCTGGCCATCTCGCGCGCCTCGCGCAACCAGACGCTCGCCGAGCTTCTGCGCGGTCTGCACGAGCGCTCGCTGCGATTCTGGTTCCTCGCCCTGTCGACGCCCAGCCATATGGAAGACGTCTACGAGGAACACCTCGAACTATTTGAAGCGCTCGCCGCGCACGATGCCGAACGCGCCCGCCGGGCCATCGCCCGGCATATCGAAGAATTCCGTACCCATATCCTGAAAGCGATCTGACCATGAGCACCGACGCCATCGATCTGCAACGCCCCCTGTCCGACCTCGCCGCCGCGCTCGACGCCGGACGCACCACCAGCCGCGCATTGACCGAGCAGGCGCTCGCGCGCATCAATGATCCGGCGGGTCAGGGCAACGTCGTCTTCACGCAAGTCGATGCACAAGCCGCGCGCAGCGCCGCCGACGGCCTCGACGCCCTGCGCCGGGCCGGTGCACGTCTGTCGCCGCTGATGGGCGTTCCCGTGTCGGTGAAGGATCTGTTCGACGTCGCCGGACAAGTCACGCGCGCAGGGTCCAAAGTCCTGTCGAACGCCGCCCCGGCCAAGCACGACGCCCTCGCCGTGGCGCGCCTGCGTCAGGCCGGCGCCGTCATCATCGGCCGCACCAACATGACCGAATTCGCCTTTTCCGGACTCGGCCTGAACCCGCATTACGGCACGCCGCGCTCGCCGTGGCAGCGTCAGGCCGGGCACATTGCCGGGGGATCGTCGTCGGGCGCGGCCGCGTCGGTGGCCGATGGCATGGCGGCGGTCGGACTCGGCACCGATACCGGCGGCTCGATCCGTATTCCGTCGGCCTTCTGCGGCCTGACAGGCTTCAAGCCGACGGCGGCGCGCACGCCGCGCGACGGCGCCCTGCCGCTGTCGACATCGCTCGACTCGGTCGGCCCCATCGGCCGCTCGGTCGATTGCTGCGCCTGGGTCGATGCGATTCTCTCGGGCCATGCCGTCGACGAGTCCCTGCCGCCGCCGCGCGACGTTCGCGGCATGCGCTTGGGCGTCTTGACGAACTTCGTGCTGGACGGGGCGGAACCCGCCGCCATCGAGATCTACGAGCGCGCCCTCGCCACGCTCGCCAGGGCGGGGGCGACGCTGGTGGAATTCCAGTTCACACCGTTCGAACAGTTGCCCGCCATCAATCGATTCGGCTTTTCGCCCATCGAAGCCTTCGCGTGGCATCGCAAGCTGCAGGCCGAGCGTGCGCAGGACTACGACGCTCGGGTGCTGGTGCGCATCCGCAAGGGTGAGCCGGCCAGCGCCGCCGACTACATTGACCTGCTGAACGCCCGCGCCGCGCTCATCGCCGCAGCGACCCCTGTCTGGCAGGGCTTCGACGCGGTGCTGTGTCCGACCGTGCCGCTCACGCCACCGGCCATCGCGCCGCTCGAGGCGAACGACGACACTTTTACGGCCACCAACGCGCTGGTGCTGCGCAACCCGACGGCCATCAACATGATCGACGGCTGCGCGTTCTCGCTGCCGTGCCAGGCCGAGGGCGAAGCGCCCATCGGCCTGATGGTCAGCGCCGCGGCAGGCGACGACGCCCGCCTGTTCCCGGTCGGACGCGCCATCGAGCACGCCCTGCGCTCGGCCGGCCTGGGCGGTTGATGTTGGCAGCGCGGGCGGCGGCACCGCTCGCGCTGCGCCGCAACACCGGGCCATGACCGTCGACGCAGCGTCCGCAACCGTCTCATTCTCGGGCAAATAGTTCCGCAACTTTTCGACTCACGCACGCCTCGGGCTGGGGTTACAATGCCAGCCCAAGTGCCTGCCGCCCGGCGTCATGTGGGGTTGAGCGGGATTCGTGATGGCCTACCGCCCGAAGTGAAATGAACGCTCAAATCGACCCGGCCCTGCGCCGCGAACGCCTGCGGTACCTCCTGCTCACCGTCGTCTGCCTCGCCTTGCTGGGCGGCGCGCTGTACTTCCAGTATGTGCGTCACGAGGATCCGTGTCCGCTGTGCATTCTGGCGCGTTACGCACTTGTGCTGATCGCGATCTTCGGGCTGGCCGGCGCGGTCTCGCGTGGCTGGGCGGGTATTCAGTTCGCGCGTGTGCTCGCCGCTTTGTCGGCGATCGGCGGCATGGCGGCGTCGGGGTATCTGATCTACGTGCAGGCCAATCCGCTGGTGAGCTGCGGGTACGACGTGGTCGAGGCATTCGTCGATGCGTTGCCGACGTCGCGCCTGCTGCCGCAAGTCTTCCAGGTTCAGGGGATGTGTCAGACGATGTACCCGCCCATCCTCGGTCTCACCCTGCCGATGTGGTCGCTCGCCGCGTTTGTCGTGATCTTCCTCTCGCTGGCGTTGCATCGTCCGCGCCGCGCGATTTCGCTGCGCTGAGCGTCACGCGTTTCCGGGGCCGCCTGCCTCCGGGCAGCGGCCTCATCTCGCCGCCCCTTTAGCCGTCCGGTCGTTCAAACGTCCGCCCCCCGCCGTCAAGGTCGCGCCACCACAGGCGCCGGCGTCCCGCCGCCGTTCGCGGCATCGAGTTCCGTTGCCACCTCCGCCACGCGTCGGCGCAGCCACGTCACCTCCGGTGCGGCATGCGTGCGCTCGTGCCATAGCTGATAGAAGCGCATCGGCGGAAAGGCAAAGGGCGACGGCAACACGCGAATCGGCAGATAGCGGGCATAGTGCTGCGCAAACTGCCGCCCGGTCGTGAACACCAGATCGGTGCGCATCAGCACGTACGGCACGAGTCCGAAGTAAGGCATCGTCATCTGGATATTGCGGCGCAGGCCCTGCTCGGCCAGACATCCGTCGATAAAACTCTGGCGCTCGGCCACGTAAGGCGTCGGTGCCAGATGCGGCAATTCCAGATAATGCTTAAGCGAAATGCCCTTGTTCGCGAGCGGATGCTGCGCGCCCAACATGCAAACCACTTCGTCGTCGAACAGCCGGGACATGTGCAGTTGCGGCGGCGGCTCCAGCCAGTTGCCGATCACCACGTCGAGCGAACCGTTCTCCAACGCGCCCGCGTAGTCGAAGGCGGTGTTGATCGGCTGCACGTGCAGCCGCGCCGAGGGGGCGTCACGGCGCAGCACTTCGGCGATGTTGGGCAGGAAGACGGCGTCCAGGTAATCGGGGGCACCGAGGCGAAACGCCCGCGTGGTGGTCTGAGGCGCGAATTCCGTAGCGGGATGGGTGATGCGCTCGATGGCGGCGAGCGCGTCGGTGGCGTAGCCCAGCAACTCCCGGCCACGCTCGGTCGCCACCATGCCGCTCTTGCCGCGCACCAGGATGGCGTCACCCGTGATCTCGCGCAGGCGGCGCAGCGAGTTGCTGATGGCCGGCTGCGACTGGCCGAGCTTGAGCGCAGCGCGTGAGACACTCTGCTCGGTGAGCAGTGTGTGCAGTACCCGCAGCAGGTACGCGTCGATCTGTTCGCGGGGTCTTTGCATGGGGCGGGCGCGCTCTGCGAGGCTTGGGGTCGAGCCATAGTTTATGACAATGCCACGTCATCGGGGCGACCGAATAGCCATCATCATGGCCGCGAAATATTTACCCCCGCCGCCGGTGCTATCTTCGGCTCATTCCCACGCCGGCCATGTCCCGGCGCGCCCGCAATCCCACTGCACTACACTGAGAACCATGGAGACACAAGCCATCCGCTTCTATTACCGCGGCAAGGTGCACGAGGTCACTGGCGAAGCCACGACCCGTACCGTGCTTCAGTACACGCGCGAAGACCTGCACTGCACCGGCACCAAGGAAGGGTGTGCCGAGGGCGACTGCGGCGCCTGCACCGTCGTGATCGGCGAACTGGCCGACGACGGCAACGTGGCGCTGCGCGCGGTGAACGCCTGCATCCAGTTTCTGCCCACGCTCGACGGCCGCGCGCTCTTCACGGTCGAGGATCTGCGCGCGCCCGACGGCGCGCTGCATCCGGTGCAGCAGGCGCTCGTGGACTGCCACGCCTCGCAATGCGGCTTCTGCACGCCGGGCTTCGTGATGTCGCTGTGGGCCATGTACGTGAACCGCCCCGAGCAGGCCGGCTGCCCGACCCGCCGCGAGATCGACGACGTGCTCTCCGGCAATCTGTGCCGCTGCACCGGGTATCGTCCGATCGTCGACGCCGCCCAGCAGATGTTCGACCTGCCGCGCCAGGAATTCGACCGCGCGGCGCTGGCGAAGCAGCTCCAGGCGTTGCAACGCGACGACACGCTGTCGTATTCGCACGACGGCCAGGTCTTCCACGCCCCGCGCACGCTGGCCGAGCTGGGCCGCCTGCGCGCCGCCTACCCGGACGCGCGCCTTCTGGCTGGCAGCACCGATGTCGGTCTGTGGGTCACCAAGCAATTTCGCGAGTTGAAGCATCTGATCTATATCGGACAGGTGGCGGAACTACGCGAGATTTCGGAGGGTCCGAACGGCCTCTACATCGGTGCGGGGGCGCTGCTCAACGATGCGTTCGATGCGCTCGTCACCCACTATCCGGATCTGGCCGAGCTGCGTCAGCGCTTCGCCTCGTTCCCGATCCGCAACGCCGGAACGCTGGGCGGCAACGTCGCGAACGGCTCGCCCATCGGCGATTCGATGCCCGCGTTGATCGTGCTCGGCACGCGCATCGTGCTGCATCGCGACGGGGCCGTGCGCGAGATGCCGCTCGAAGACTTTTACGTGGCTTATCAGAAGAACGCGCTCGAGGCGGGCGAATTCGTGCAGGGCATCCGCGTACCGCTGCCCCCGGCGGTGCAACGCTTTCGCACCTACAAGCTGGCCAAGCGTTTCGATCAGGACATCTCGGCGGTATGCGCGGCCTTCGCGGTCGAACTCGACGGCGAGATCGTACGCTCGGCACGCGTGGCCTTCGGCGGCATGGCGGCCACGCCCAAACGCGGCAGCGCCATCGAAGCGGCCCTGATCGGCCAGCCCTGGACCGACGCCACCGTGCACGCGGCAATGTCGGCCTTGCCCGCCGACTACCAACCGCTCTCGGACATGCGCGCGACCAGCGCCTACCGGCTCGCCGGCGCGCAGAATCTGCTGTATCGTTTTTTCCTGGAGACGCGCCTCGATGCGCCGCTTGCGGCACACGAAGTCAACGCGTTCGCCAACGTCTAACCGGAGTTGCCCATGAACACGCAAGTCGAAGGCTTCATGACGCAGACCGGTGCCGCGGCAGGCGCCAGCGCACAGGTGGGCCGCTCGCGGCCCCACGAGTCGGCCGAACTCCACGTGGCCGGCGAAGCCACCTACACCGACGACATCCCCGAACTGCAAGGCACGCTGCACTGCGCGCTCGGGGCGTCGCCCAAGGCGCACGCACGCGTGCTCTCGCTCGATCTCGACGCCGTGCGTCGGGCGCCGGGCGTGGTCGCGGTCTACACTGCCGCCGACATCCCCGGTGTGAACGATTGCGGTCCGGTCATTCACGACGACCCGATTCTCGCGGACGGCCTCGTCCAGTACATCGGGCAGCCGATGTTCGCCGTGGTGGCCGAATCGCATGACGCGGCCCGCCGCGCGGCGCGTCTGGCCAAGGGCGAATACGAAGACCTGCCCGCCATTCTCACGCCACAGGCCGCCAAGGCCGCGGGGGCCAGCGTGCTGCCGCCCTATCAACTGCGCCGTGGCGACGCCGACGCCGCGCTGCAAGCCGCGCCGCACCGTCTGAGCGGCACATTCGAGTGCAACGGGCAGGAGCAGTTCTATCTCGAAGGGCAAATTTCGTACGCGATCCCGAAGGAAAACGACGGCATTCACGTCTACTGCTCGACGCAGCACCCGACCGAGATGCAGGCGCTCGTCTCGCACGCGCTGGGCTGGCACAGCCATCAGGTGCAGGTCGAATGCCGTCGCATGGGGGGCGGCTTCGGCGGCAAGGAATCGCAATCGGGGCTGTTTGCCTGTGTCGCCGCGTTGTGCGCCACGCGTCTGAAACGCCCGGTCAAGCTGCGTCTGGATCGCGACGACGATTTCATGATGACCGGCAAGCGCCACGGCTTTTACTTCGAATACGACGTCGGCTTCGACGACGACGGCCGTATCACGGGCGCGAAAGTCGACATGACACTGCGTGCCGGTTTCTCGGCCGACCTGTCGGGACCGGTCGCCACACGCGCCATCTGCCACTTCGACAACGCCTATTTCGTGCCCGACGCCGACCTGCGCGCGTTGTGCGGCAAGACGAACACGCAATCGAACACGGCGTTTCGCGGTTTCGGCGGCCCGCAGGGCGCGCTCATCATGGAAGTCGTACAGGACGCCATTGCACGGCGCCTGGGCAAAGACGCGCTCGACGTGCGCCGCGTGAACTTCTACGGCAAGACCGAGCGCAACGTCACGCCGTACGGACAGGTCGTCAAGGACAACATCATTCACGAACTCGTCGCGCAACTGGAGCAGACGAGCGAGTATCGCGCACGTCGCGACGCCGTGCGCGCGTTCAATCGCACGAGTCCCGTGTTGCGCAAGGGCCTCGCGCTCACCCCACTCAAGTTCGGCATTTCGTTCAACGTGCAGGCCTTCAATCAGGCGGGCGCGCTGGTGCACATCTATCGTGACGGTTCGATGCTGGTCAATCACGGCGGCACCGAGATGGGCCAGGGCCTGAACACGAAGGTTGCGCAGGTCGTGGCGCACGAACTGGGCGTCGATCTCTCGCATGTGCGCGTGACGGCGACCGACACCAGCAAGGTGGCGAACACGTCGGCCACCGCAGCTTCGACGGGCGCCGACCTGAACGGCAAGGCCGCGCAGAACGCCGCATGGCAGATCCGCCAACGTCTGGCCGCGTTTGCCGCGCAGAAGTACGGCGGTGCGCCCGACGACGTGCAGTTCGCCAACGATGTGGTGAGTGCAAACGGCCACGACATCCCCTTCCCCGATCTGGTGGAAGCGGCTTATTGGGCCCGCGTGCAATTGTGGTCCGACGGCTTCTATGCCACGCCGGGCCTGTCTTGGGACGCCGCGACCATGAACGGCAACCCGTTCTTCTACTTCGCCTACGGCGCGGCCGTCTCCGAAGTGGTGCTCGACACGCTCACCGGCGAATGGCGTCTGCTACGCGCCGACGTGCTTCACGACGCCGGCAAATCGATCAACCCCGCGCTCGACATCGGGCAGGTGGAAGGGGCGTTCATTCAAGGCATGGGCTGGCTGACGACCGAAGAACTGTGGTGGAATCAGGAGGGCAAGCTCATGACGCACGCGCCGTCCACGTACAAGATCCCCGGCATCAGCGATTGCCCAACGGATTTCCGCGTGGCGCTGTTCGAGAACACGAACGTGTCGGACTCCATCCACCGCTCCAAGGCCGTGGGCGAGCCGCCGCTGCTGCTGCCGTTCTCGGTGTTCAACGCGTTGCGCGACGCCGTGGCGAGCGTGAACGACTATCGGGACGAGCCGGTGCTCAATGCGCCGGCAACGTCCGAGGCGCTGCTCACGGCAATCACCGAGCTGCGCACGCGGAGCGCCGCCTGATGCATCGCTGGGTCGAGGCCGCTCACAGGCTGCTGGTCCGCGGCGAGGCCGCGGTACTGGTGACGATCGCGCGCGTGGAAGGCTCCGCGCCGCGCGAAGCGGGCACGCACCTGCTTGTGACACGCGAGCACGCGTGGGAGACCATCGGCGGCGGCCATCTCGAATGGCGGGCGATGGACGTCGCGCGCCAGTTGCTGCGCCAGTACGGACAGCAAGGCGCGCGGCACGTCGAGCGTTTCGCGCTCGGCCCGAGCCTCGGACAGTGCTGCGGCGGCGCCGTCACCCTCGCCTTCGAGGTGCTCACGCTAACCGATCTGGCCTGGGTAAGTGCCCTGCACAAACGGCTCGCAGCCGGCGAGGCCAGCTTGCGCAGCGTGGCGTTCGGCGCACCCGGGGCCGATGCGGCGGCCAGCCAGCAGCAAGGCGGCGCCGTCTTGCTCACGGCACTCGATCCGAGCGAACCGCTCGCGCATCCGCACACGTTAACCCGCGACGCCGACGACGCCGCCTGCTCGTTCTGGCAAGCCAGCGATGGCTGGCTCTGGCTGAGCGAGCGGCTGGCGCCCAGCGATTTCCACATCGTGCTGTTCGGTGCCGGTCACGTCGGACAGGCCATCGTGCAGGTGCTGGCCACCCTGCCGTGCCGCGTCACCTGGGCCGACGAGCGGACCGAGACCTTCCCGGAAACGGTGCCGCCGAACACCGTCGTCGAGTCCACCGACACCCCCGAAGCCGTCGTTGACGAAGCGCCACCGGGCGCGTATTTCCTGGTCATGACGCACAACCATGCGCTGGATCAGCGCCTGTGCGAGGCCATTTTCAAGCGCGACGACTTCGCCTACTTCGGCTTGATCGGCTCGATGACCAAACGTCGTCAGTTCGAGCATCGCCTGCGCGATCGCGGGGTGCCGCCGGAGCGTTTCGCGCAGATGATCTGCCCGATCGGCGTGGCGGGCATCACGGGCAAGGCGCCGGCGACGATCGCGATCGCGGTCGCCGCGCAACTGCTGCGCGTGCGCGAGCAACAGATGCAACACAGCGGACCGGCCGCGTTGCAGGACACCGGCGTCCACGTTTGAAGGCCCCCCAGCGCCCGGGACACCGGGTGACCGACTTTCGCGGGCGACGGTAAAATCCCGCCCATCCCCCTCATCAAGACCTAGTCATGCCACTCACGCCCGAACTCGCCAAGACCCTTTGCGCCATGCCCAAGGCGGAGCTGCACGTGCATATCGAGGGCACGCTGGAGCCCGAACTGATCTTCCGGCTCGCCGAGCGCAACCACGTCACGCTGCCCTACCCGAGCGTAGAGGCCCTGCGCGACGCCTACGCCTTCACCGATCTCCAGTCGTTCCTGGACATCTACTACGCGGGCGCGAGCGTCTTGCTCACCGAAGACGATTTCTACGACATGACCCGCGCCTACCTTGCGCGCGCGGCCGCCGACAACATCCGCCATACGGAAATCTTTTTCGATCCGCAGACGCACACCGCGCGCGGCGTGTCGATGGCGACGGTGATCCACGGCATCGAACGCGCACTGGCCGAAGCCGAGGCGCAGCACGGCATCACTAGTCGCCTGATCCTCTGCTTCCTGCGTCATCTGCCCGAAGCAGACGCCCTGCAAACGCTGGAAACAGCGCTGCCGTATTTCAACAGCCACGGGCACCGGCTCGTCGGCGTAGGCCTCGATTCGTCCGAGCAAGGCCACCCGCCCGCCAAATTCGCGCGCGTGTTCGCGCGGTGCCGCGAGTTGGGGCTGCACCTCGTGGCGCATGCCGGGGAAGAAGGGCCGCCCGCGTACATTCACGAGGCGCTGGACGTGCTGCACGTCGAGCGTGTGGACCACGGCGTTCGCGCCATTGAAGACGAGGCGCTGCTCGAGCGTCTGGCTCGGGAAAAGATCGCGCTGACAGTGTGCCCGCTGTCGAACATACGCCTCAAGGTGTTCGACCATATGGGTCAGCACACGCTGCACGCGTTGCTCAAGCGCGGACTGGCCGTCACGATCAACTCGGATGACCCGGCTTACTTCGGCGGCTACCTGAATGAGAACTTCCTCGCCACGTTCGACGCGCTGGACATGACGCTCGACGACGCTTACACGTTGGCAAGGAATAGTTTCGAAGCCTCGTTTATCGACGACAGCGAAAAACGGCGTCTGGTGGACGAATTGGAGCGTTTTCGCGCCGCGCAGGCGGGGTAAGCGTTAGCCGAGCCTTGTCGATCGGCCACCCCGAACCGCATCGAATCTCACAACGCCCGAAGGCCCTTCGGGCGTTTTTTATGCCCGCGCAACGCACACCGCGCCCCGATGCATCGCCACATCATCTCGCGATGATGTGGAACATGCCGCAAGGGGAATATTTTCGCCGGGGCCCGATGCTATTTTTCGAGCGTGCCCAGATAGGCGTCACGCGGTGCCCCCACACCCGCGGCGTCATGCGAGCACGACACCTTAGAACATCGGAGACAACACCCCATGGACTCATCGCTCAGCCCTCCTGCGGGCAGTGCCGCGCCCGAAGCGGCCCACGACAGCGCGCGCGTGGCGGGCGCGCAACCTGTCTCGACCCTCGACCGATATTTCGGCATCACCGCACTCGGATCGACGTTCCGTACGGAAGTGATCGCGGGTATCACGACGTTCCTTGCCGCGATGTACATCATCGTCGTCAACCCGGCCATTCTGTCGAAGACCGGCATGGCGTTCCCGGCGGCCCTGACCGCTACGGTGCTCATCAGCTTCTTCGGCAGCTGCGCGATGGGGCTCTACGCGCGCAATCCGGTGCTGGTCGCGCCGGGCATGGGGCTGAACGCGCTGTTCGCGTTCACGATGGTGCACGGCGTCGGCATGCCGTGGCAGACCGCACTCGGCTGCGTGTTCTGGTCGGGCATCCTCTTCGCGCTGCTCGCCGCGCTCAATGTGCGACGCTTCGTGGTCGAGGCGATTCCGGCGAACCTGCGCTATGCGATCTCGTGCGGCATCGGCCTGTTCATCACCGTGATCGGCCTCGTCAACGCCCGGCTCGTGGTCGGCGACCCGGTAACCGTCGTGCGGCTGGCCCACTTGTCGCCGCCGACCGTCACGTTCCTGATCGGGCTGGCGCTCACGACCGTGCTCGTCGCGCGCCGCGTGAACGGTGCGCTGATGATCGGCATCATCGCGACCACGCTCATGGCCATTCCGGTCGGACGTCTGTGGGGCGACGGCAGCGCGTATTTCCCCAAGGAAATCGCCACGGCCACGTTAGTGAACTTCCACGGTTTCTTCGCCGCGCCCGATTTCTCGGGTATCGGCCAGCTCGATCTGCTGGGTGCGCTCAAGGTCGCGTACCTGCCGTTCATCTTCGTAATGCTCTTCACCGCGTTCTTTGATACGCTCTCGACCTTCATGAGCATTGCCGAGGCCGGCAACATGAAGGATCGCGATGGCAATCCGCGCAATATGCGTCAGGCCATGATCGTCGATTCGTTCTCGGTGCTGATCTCCGGCCCGCTCGGCACGAGCCCGGCCAACGCCTACATCGAATCGGCCGCCGGCATTGCCCAGGGCGGACGCACCGGGCTGACCGCCGTCGTATGCGCCCTGCTGTTTCTGCCGTTCCTGTTCGTTTCCCCGATGCTCTCGCTGGTGCCCGCCATCGCGACGGCGCCGGCGCTGATCCTGGTCGGGGTGTTTATGATGGAGTCCGTGGCGCGCATCGAATGGCACCGCATGGACGAAGCGATTCCGAGCTTCATCGCAGTCGTGATGATTCCGATTTCGTACTCGATCACCGACGGTATTGCCTATAGCTTCCTCGCGTTCGTCGTACTCAAGCTGTTCACGGGACGCGTGAAGGAGATCAAGCCGGCGATGTGGATCGTCGCCGCGCTGGCAGTGCTGCTGCTCACGCAAATGTAACGACGCAAGGACCCTGTACATGTCCACGACACACCAAGCCCTGCGCGCTGTGCGCGCGCAACTGGTCTACTTCACGCACGATCCGTCGCGCGCCTACCTCGACGGCTCGCCAGGCACCGTGCACCATACCGACGGCCTCGTCGCCTTCGAGAATGGGCGCATCACCGCCGTGGGCGACTACGCGAAGGTGGCCCCCACGCTGCCCGACGGCACGCCGATCGACGATCTGCGCGACAAGGTCGTCACGCCCGGCTTCATCGACACGCACATCCACTATCCGCAGACGGACATGATCGCGTCGCCCGCGCCGGGGCTGCTGCCGTGGCTCGAGAAGTACACGTTCCCGACCGAACGCCGTTTCGAGAATCCGGCTTACGCGGCCGACGTCGCCCAGTTCTTCCTGGATGAACTTCTGCGTGTCGGCACCACGAGCGCGCTCGTGTACTGCACGGTGCACCCCGGCTCGGTCGATGCGTTCTTCACGGCCAGCGACGCGCGCAATCTGCGCATGATCGCCGGCAAGGTGATGATGGATCGCAACTGCCCCGAATTCCTGCGCGACACGGCCGAGAGCGGCGCGCGCGACAGCGAGGCGCTGATTCAGCGCTGGCACAACCAGGGACGCCAGCTCTACGCGCTCACGCCGCGCTTCGCGCCGACATCGACCGAAGCCCAGTTGGGCGTTTGCGGCGAACTCGCCACGCAGTATCCAGACGTATTCATCCAGAGCCACGTGGCCGAAAACACCGACGAGGTCGAATGGGTGCGCTCGCTGTTTCCCGGGCATCGCAGCTACCTCGACGTGTACGACCACTACAAGCTGCTGCGCAAGCGCGCCGTGTACGGCCATTGCATCTGGCTCGACGAGCATGATCGTCGCCGCATGTTCGAAACGGGCACTGTCGCCGCGCATTGCCCGACGTCGAATCAGTTCCTCGGCAGTGGTCTGTTCGACTTCGCGGCAGCGGAAGCGAGCCGCATGCCAGTGACGCTCGCGACCGACGTGGGCGGCGGCTCGACCTTCTCGATGCTGCAGACGATGAACGAGGCCCACAAGGTGGCGCGATTGTCGGGCTATCACCTCTCGGCCGAACGCATGTTCTACCTGGCCACCGAAGGCGCCGCGCACGCGCTGGATCTGCACGGCACCATCGGCACGCTGGCCGTGGGCGCAGAGGCCGACTTCGTGGTGCTCGACCCGAAGGCCACCCCGCTGCTCGCCCGTCGCACGGCACTGGCCGAATCGCTCGAAGAGCTGCTGTTCGCATTCGCCATGCTTGGCGACGATCGTGCCATCGCCACAACCTACGCCGCCGGCCAGCCGGTGCATCGCCGCACGGACGCACTGACGCACTGACGCGCCTGGCGTCCGCACGGGCGTTCGGGTCGTTCAGCTTGTTCACGACATTCGGGACGTTTGGGACGTTTGGGACGTTTGGGACGCTGCGAGACGTTGCAAGACGCTGTGAGACATCACGGAGCGTCACGACTTACGCGAGAGAACGCGCGCCGTCGCCTTGGCACGACGCGCATTCCCTCGCGGTCACCGGTCGCGCGCAAGGGGCATGCGGCCGGGGATCTCCTTGGGCAGCCGATCGGCTGCCCTTTTTTCCTTTCCCGGCATACGCCCGTCAAGTGCTTATCAAGTGCCCATCCAGCGGCCAACCCTCCCCGTCATGCCCATGTCACGTGGCAAATGCTATAATCCGCTCCGATTCATTGGGGAGTAGCCGCCCTGTCAGAGACGATTGTCATCTGCAGGGGCGTACGTCAACAGACTTGGCCGATACCGGCTATGGCGTGCGCAGCCCTCGGGCCTGGCGAGACCGATGACGATGCTTCCGCCATCCGGGCCGGGACGCATGGTCATTGGCTCGCGTATTCACGGCCCGGCGGAGATAAAAAATACGATGTCCCCCTTCCTGGTCTCGACCGGTGTGGTCGCGCTCGCTGAAATCGGCGATAAAACCCAACTGCTGTCCCTCGTGCTCGCCGCGCGCTTCAAGAAGCCCGTGCCGATCATTCTTGGCATTCTCGTCGCCACCCTCGTCAATCATGGCTTTGCCGGCGCCGTCGGCGAATGGCTGTCCACGGCCATCAGTCCTGCCATCATGAAGTGGGCCGTCGTCGCGTCGTTCCTCGGCATGGCGATCTGGATTCTCATCCCCGACAAGCTCGATGACGAAGAGACCACCACGCGCCGCAAATTCGGCGTGTTCGTGACGACCGTCTTCACGTTCTTCATCGCCGAGATGGGCGACAAGACGCAGATCGCCACGGTAATGCTCGCCGCGCGCTACCAGGACTTCTTCGGCGTGGTGGCCGGCACCACGCTCGGCATGATGCTGGCCAACGTGCCGGCCGTGCTCGTGGGCCACAAATTCGCCGGTCGTCTGCCGACCAAGACCGTACACGCCGTGGCCGCCGTGATCTTCGCAGTGCTCGGCATCATCACGTTGATGCAGTAAACCGCAAACGCCAAGGCGAGTCGCGCGTCTCGAAGACACGTCGCCTCGCCTTGGCGTAAGTCTGTCGCATGCCGTTCGTCGGCGTGACCTCTGGATGACCGCCCAACGTCTGCCGGGTCTCTCCCCTGGCAACCTACCCCCTTCCCGCCCTCGGCCGGCCTGACGCCCGCCTAACGCCCGACCTTCTGCTCGACATTAATCGTGCGCCCGCTCGGCAACGGCAACTGCCTGAGCGCGGCGTCGATCAGGTACGGCATGGCCGAGGCCAGCGACGTGCCTGCGTCACTGGTATTGGCCTGCACTCGGTAGACCTCCTTGCCGCTCGCACGGTCCGTGAAGCGCAACTGCAAACCCGCCAGCCCATACGAATAATCCCGCTGGACGTACGCGGGCGGCGCGCCGAACGGGTAGCCGTAACCGCCCCACGGACGCCCCCAAGGCCCCCACGGGGCGGGCGCAAACATCGGATCGTAGACGGGCTCAGCCACACGCATTATCTGTTGGGTGATGCCGTAGCTCATCCCAACCAGATAGTGCGCGCTCGACGGGCTTCGCTCGCTGAAGCCGTCTCCGGCCAGACGCGTTCGCAGCCACTGCTCGTAAGTCGCGTGCTCCTGATTGTTCTGCTGTTCGGGCGTGCGCACGAGCGCGTAAGTTCGCGGGCCGTCGAAGCCCGGTGCATCGCCGAACGCGGTCACCTGGCTCGTGACCGTGCTGGCGCACCCCGCCAGCAAAACACTGACGACGGCCAACGTCGCCAAGGCCCATCGTTTCCCCATGATCGCCTGCTCCAGTAAGCGGCCGGGCGCACCGCCGTGCACCCGTCGCGCCGATTTAAACATAGGACGGCGCAGCGCGCACATCCGAAACCTTTGACGGCGGCGCCGAAGCAAAATTCAGCAAATCGCTCGCCTGAACGCCAAGGCGCCGCCACTCCGTTACAATTTGCAAATCCTTGGCCGTCCGCAAAACACCGTCCATGCTCAGAACCGACCTCGCAGGTGTCATCCAACGCTCCGACTATACGCCCCCGGCGTATCTGATCGACACCGTCCAACTCGACTTCGACCTCGCCCCCGACGTCACCACCGTCACCAGCCGCATGCGGGTCCACCGCAACCCGGCGGGTCCGGGCGGCGCGCTTGAACTGGTGGGGCAAGGCCTGCAACTGGTGAGCCTCGAACTCGACGGCAAGCCCTGGCCCGGCTACCGCACCGGCGAGGAAACGCTCACGGTCGACGCGCCCCCCGAGGCCTTCGACCTCATGCTCGTCACGCGCTGTCGCCCCCAGGAGAACACGTCGCTCATGGGGCTGTATGTCTCGGGCGGCAACTTCTTCACGCAATGCGAAGCCGAGGGCTTTCGCAAGATCACGTACTTCCTCGACCGCCCGGATGTGATGGCAACGTACACCGTGACGCTGCGCGCCGATCGCGAAGCGTATCCGGTGCTGCTGGCCAACGGGAACCTCATCGACCAGGGCGACCTGCCCGATGGCCGTCATTTCGCCGTCTGGGACGACCCGTTCAAGAAGCCCAGCTACCTGTTCGCGCTGGTCGCCGGTCAACTGGTGTGCCGTGAGGAGCACCTCGTCGCCGGCGACGGCCGCGAGAAGCTGCTCCAGGTCTGGGTACAGCCGCAGGATCTGGAGAAGACCGAACATGCGATGGATTCGCTGGTCAACTCGATCCGGTGGGACGAGCAGCGCTTCGGCCGCGTGCTCGATCTCGACCGCTTCATGATCGTGGCCGTGAGCGACTTCAACATGGGCGCGATGGAGAACAAGGGCCTGAACATCTTCAATACGAAGTATGTGCTGGCCGATGCCGCCACCGCCACCGACGACGACTTCGGCAACATCGAAGCCGTGGTGGGCCACGAGTACTTCCACAACTGGACCGGCAATCGCGTGACCTGCCGCGACTGGTTCCAGTTGAGCCTGAAGGAAGGCCTGACCGTGTTCCGCGATCAGGAATTCTCGGCCGACATGATGGGCTCCGAGTCGGGCCGCGCCGTCAAGCGTATCGACGACGTGCGCGTGCTGCGTCAGGCCCAGTTCCCGGAAGACGCCGGTCCGATGGCGCACCCGGTGCGTCCCGAGAGCTACGTCGAAATCAACAACTTCTACACGGTCACCGTCTACGAAAAGGGCGCCGAAGTCGTGCGCATGTATCAGACGCTGCTCGGGCGCGAGGGCTTCCGCCGGGGCATGGACCTGTACTTCGAGCGTCACGACGGGCAGGCGGTCACGTGCGACGAGTTCCGCGCCGCGATGGCCGATGCCAATCAGCGCGATCTCACGCAGTTTGGCCGCTGGTACAGCCAGGCCGGCACCCCGCGCGTAAGCGTCGAAGCCGCCTATGACGAGGCCGCGCGCACCTATACCCTCACGCTGACGCAGCGCTGCCCGAAGGTCGGTGTGGAGCTGCAGGACAGCCAGCTCGTCAAGCAGCCGTTCCATATCCCGTTCGCCGTCGGCCTGCTCGATCGCGACGGTCGCGACATGGCACTGCGTCTGGCCGGTGAGCCCGGCGATGCGCCGGCCGCCACCACGCAGGTGCTCGACTTCACGCAGGAGCGCCAGAGCTTCACGTTCGTCGACGTGCCGCACAACCCGATGCCGTCGCTGCTGCGCGGCTTCTCGGCGCCGGTGATCGTCGAGCACGAGTACACCATCGACGAACTCGCGTTCCTGATGGCGCACGACAGCGATCCGTTCAACCGCTGGGAGGCGGGACAGCGGCTGGCCACGCGTCAGTTGCTGGCGCTCGTCGAATCGATTCAGATGGGCCAGTTGCCGAGCGTCGACAGCTATGTGCTCGAAGCCTTCCGCCAGGTGCTGCGCGACGAGACGCTCGACCCCGCCTTCCGCGCGCAAGCGCTCACGCTGCCGGCCGAGTCGTATCTCGGCGAGCAGATGACGGAAATCGACCCGGCGGCCATTCACGCGGCACGTCAGTATCTGCGTCAGCGTCTGGCCGCTTCGCTACATACCGAGTGGCTCGCCGCGTATCACAACCATCGCGTGCCGGGCGCCTACCGCCCAGACGCCGCCTCGGCGGGCGAGCGCGCGCTGAAGAACCTTGCGCTGTCGTACCTGATGGAACTCTCGGATGCGGGTATCGCGCAGACCGCGCGTACCCAATACGACTCGGCCGACAACATGACCGACCGTTTCGCCGCGCTCACCGCGCTCGTACAACGCGGCGGCGCCGCGCGCGAGAGCGACGCGGCACATGGGTCGCTCCATGCCGTCGAGGTGCTGGCAGACTTCTATCAGCGCTTCGAGCACGAGCCGCTCGCCATCGACAAGTGGTTCGCGCTGCAAGCCATGCAACGCGGCGACGGCGGCCATTGCGTGATCGACGGGGTGCGCGCCCTCATGGGGCATCCGGCTTTTACGCTGAAGAACCCCAACCGCGCGCGCTCGCTGATTTTCAGCTTCTGCAGCGGCAATCCCGCGCAGTTCCATGCGGCCGACGGTTCCGGTTATCGATTCTGGGCCGAACAGGTCCTCGCGCTCGACGCGCTGAACCCGCAGGTGGCCGCCCGGCTGGCTCGCGTGCTCGACCGCTGGCGCAAATACACGCCCGCCCTGCGCGAGCGCATGCGTGAGGCGTTGCAGCAAGTCTCGCAGCACGCGGCACTGTCGAAGGATGTGCGCGAGATCGTCGAAAAATCGCTCGCCTGAGCTGACCTGGGCTGACCGGCCCCGCAACGCAAGAAACGCCGCCGATGCGCCCGTGCATCAGCGGCGTTTTGTCTTGAATGCCCCACGCCGGAGACGACCGCAACGTCAGGCAGCCAACACCTGCCGCTGCCCCGCCGACAGACGCTTGCGCACGGCATTCGCGGCGGCAACCATATTCGTCAACGCGCGATCGACCTGCGCCCAGTCGCGCGTCTTCAACCCGCAATCCGGGTTGACCCACAGACGCTCGGCCGGAATGCGTGTGAGCGCCGCCTCGATCAGATGCTCCATCTCCGCCTGCGACGGCACGCGCGGCGAGTGAATGTCGTACACGCCCGGGCCGATCTCGTTCGGATACGCGAAGGCCTCGAAGGCGCCAAGCAGTTCCATGTCGGAGCGCGTGGTCTCGATGGAGATCACGTCGGCATCGAGCGCCGCAATCGACGGCAGAATGTCGTGGAACTCCGAATAGCACATATGCGTATGGATCTGCGTGTCGTCGGCCACCCCCGACGAGCACACACGGAACGCGTGCACCGCCCAATCGAGGTACGATGGCCAATCGCCCTCGCGCAACGGCAGCCCCTCACGCAGCGCAGGTTCGTCGATCTGAATCACCCGCACGCCCGCCTTCTCCAGCGCAGCCACTTCCTCGCGCAGCGCCAGCGCAATCTGCAACGCCGTGAGTTCGCGCGGCTGATCGTCGCGCACGAACGACCATTGCAGCATCGTCACCGGGCCGGTCAGCATGCCCTTGACCGGCTTGTCCGTCAGTTGCTGCGCATAAGCGCTCCATGTGACGGTCATCGGCTCGGGCAGGTACACGTCGCCGTAGATCACCGGCGGCTTCACGCAGCGCGAACCGTAGCTCTGCACCCAGCCTTGCTCGGTGATCACGAAGCCCCACAGCAGATCGCCGAAGTACTCGACCATGTCGTTGCGTTCGGCCTCGCCATGCACGAGCACGTCGAGTCCATACGCTTCCTGCTTCTCGACGGCCAGACGAATCTGCGCACGCATCGTCTCCAGGTAATCGAGATGCGACAGCGCGCGTCGCTTGAAGTCGGCTCGCGCCCGACGAATCGCCGGCGTCTGCGGGAACGATCCGATGGTCGTCGTCGGCAGTACGGGCAGCTTGAGCCACGCGCGCTGCGCGCTGGCACGCGCTGGGTAGTCGGACGCACGGCGCGCGTGCGCGTCGGTGAGCGCCGCCAGACGCTTTTGCACCACGCTGTTGTGAATGCGCGGCGACGTTCGGCGCGCGGCCTGCGCGGTGGCATCGGCGACGAAGGCGGCGCTTACGTCGGCGCTCGCGAACGCCGCAGCGTCCAGCGAGCGGCGCAGCAACGCCACTTCAGCAAGCTTCTGCACGGCAAAGGCGAGCCAAGTGCGCACTTCCTTGTCCAGACGCCCTTCGCTCGCCAGGTCGACCGGGCAGTGCATCAGCGAGCCGCTCGACGCCACCCACAGCCGGTCCCCGAGCGCATCCGCCAACGGCACGAGCAACGCCCTCGCCTTCGCCAGATCGCAGCGCCAGACGTTTCGACTATCGACCACTCCCACAGACAGCACCTTCTGTTGCGGCCACTGCGCGGCGAATGTGTCGAGTTGCTTCGGTGCACGCACGCCGTCGAGATGCACCCCGGCCACGGGCAACGCCGCCAGCAGCGCCGCGTGCTCGCTGACATCGCCAAAGTACGTGGCGAGCAGCAGTGATGGGGCGACGGGCGCGAGACGGTGATACACAGGCGTGAAGGCGTCGCGCCACGGCTCGGGCAGGTCGAGCGCCAGAATCGGCTCGTCGATCTGCACCCACGTCACGCCTTGCGTCTTCAGGCGCGCCAGCACCCGCTCATATTGCGTGAGCAGGTCGGGCAGCAACGAGAGACGGTCGGCCAGGCCGTTCTTCTCTTTGCCCAGGTACAGCAGCGAAAGCGGGCCGAGCAACACCGGCTTGACGCTTCCGCCCTCGGCCAGCGCTTCCGCCACGTCGTCGAACAGCCACTCGGTGCCCTCGCCGAAACGCGTCTGCGGCGAGTATTCCGGCACGAGATAGTGGTAATTCGTATCGAACCACTTGGTCATTTCCATCGCGCTTTGGCCAGCATCGCCCCGCGCAGCGACGAAGTAGTCGTCGAGGCTGAGCGCTGCGGGCGCCCAGCCAAAGCGCGCCGGCAGCCCGCCGACGAGCGCCAGCGTCGAGAGCACGTGGTCGTACCAATGGAAGTCGCCGACGGTGATCCAGTCGAGCCCCGCCTCGCGCTGCGCGCGCCGGTTGGCCGCGCGAATCTGCCGTCCGATCTCTTGCAACGCGGTGGCGCTCATCTCGCCGCGCCAGAACGCCTCGACGGCGAATTTGAGTTCACGGTGTGCGCCGATGCGCGGCAATCCGAGTACGTGGGCCTGAGCCATGGGGGTGTCCTTCCGGGAAGCGTGCGATGTTGCGAAGTCGTCGTCTGCGGGCAATGCCCGCCCAGGCTGGCAGTATCCCGGCCATCCGTGTATTATTCAAACGAAAGTTTTTGCCATTTATTATTAATTTTATTCATGCAACGCACTCCCATCGAACTTCGCCATCTGCAGACGTTGCTCGCGCTGCGCGATACGGGCAGCGTTTCGCGTGCGGCGCTGTGGCTGCACCTGACGCAGTCGGCGCTCTCGCATCAGATCAAGGCATTGGAGGATTTCTATGGCTTGCCGCTGTTCGTGCGCAAGTCGTCGCCGCTGGTGTTCACCCCCGCGGGCAAGCGGCTGCTGGCGTTGGCGGAAGAAGTCGTACCGGCCGTCGACGAAGCGGGTCGCGACCTCACGCGGCTTGCGCAGGGCACCCAGGGCACGCTGCGCATCGCGGTCGAGTGCCACACGTGTTTCGATTGGCTGATGCCCGCGATGGATGCCTTCCGGCAACGCTGGCCGGAAGTCGAACTCGATATCGTGTCGGGCTTTCATGCCGACCCCATCGGGCTGTTGCATCAGGACCGCGCCGATCTGGCGATCATTTCCGAACGTGAAGAAGGCGAGGCGGTCGATTTCCACCCGCTGTTCCGCTTCCAGATGATGGCGCTCATGGCGAACGACCATCCGCTCGCCGGCAAACCGTATCTCGACGCCGCGGACTTCCGTGACGAAACGCTCATCACCTATCCCGTGCCCGACGACATGCTCGATATCGTGCGTCAGGTGCTGCGTCCCGCAGGGATCGAACCGACGCGCCGTACCACCGAGTTGACGGTGGCGATTCTGCAACTGGTCGCCAGCCGGCGCGGGCTGGCTGCCCTGCCGCTGTGGGCCGTGTCGGGCTATCTCGAGCGCCGCTATGTGAGCGCGCGCCCGATCACACCGCAAGGGCTCACCGCGGAACTCTGGGCGGCAACGTTGCCAGCGATCACCGCGCGTCCCTATATCGGCGAATTCGTCTCGCTCATGCGCGAGACGAGCCTGCTCACGCTTCCGGAAATCGAATTGCTCTGACGCGGCGTCGCGCGGCCGATAGCCATCCGCGGTGTCATGCCGGGCGACGTACGACCAGACGGCACACTCGCTTACCGGAACTCGCGCTGGTGACGTCTTCTTCGTGCAAGACAACGCCGCCGTGAAGGGCAGCGCGCACCACGTCGGGCGAGAAGGCGCTGTAGAGCCGTCCGTCCGCATGGCGAAGATCGTCACCCTCGGTGACACGCCATGAAACGTAAAGCACGCCCCCCGGACGCACGAGCGCCCAGAGCCGGGCGGCCGCCTGCGGCACATCATTCGCGGGCAGATGCATCAGCACCGTCTCGCACACCACGTTATCGAACTGCGCCGTCACGCCCTCCAGTCCCGGGAGGTGCCCGAGGTGAAACGTCACCGACGGAAACGATTGACGCGCCAGTTCGACGAGCGCGGGCGAACTGTCGTAGCCGACCACGTCGAACCCTTGCTGCGCGAGCCAGGCGGCATCGCGTCCGTTGCCGCAGCCCACATCGATCGTGCGTCCACCGGGGACGAAATGGCGCACCAGCAGTGCGTACATGTCGTCCGGCGGCGGCTGGTTGCACCAGTCCTCGTTGTAACGAACGGCGTTGGCCTCGTAGGCCGCTTCTGTTTGCAGATCCGTCATGATCGGCGACTCCGGAAGCCAGCGGGGAATGACCGCGTCAGCGCGTGGCACTATGCCTTACTGCGAGATTTTCTCCAGCGCGATGTCACGCGTGCGCGGGCCCATCAGGCCAATGGCGAGCATGACGATCAGCATCGCGCAGGAGATGAACACGAACACCCCGGTCACCCCGAAATGGCGCAGCGCGGCGGCGATCAGGAACGCCGTGAAGATCGCAGAGAAGCGGCTCCACGAATAGACGAAGCCGACGGCGCGCGCCCGGATCCCCGTGGGGAACAGTTCGGTCTGATACGCGTGATAGCTGTAAGACATGATGTTGTTCGCGAGCGTCAGGCCGATCCCCATTGCCACGAGCAGAAACGACGACGTCACCTGCGAGAACGCGATCCCACACACGATACCGATGCCGGCCGTCCACACGATGGCGTGCTTGCGCTCGACCTTGTCTGCCATCCACAGCCCGATCAGCGGACCCACGGGGGCGGCCAGCGCGATCACGCTGGCGTATGCCAGACTCGTCGTCACGGTAATCCCCTGCTTGATGAGCAGCGTCGGCACCCAGTTGGCGAAGCCGTAGAAGCCGACCGTCTGGAAGATGTTGAACAGAATCATCATGATCGCGCGCTTGCGATACGGCGGCACCCACATGTCGCGAAACGCGCCCTTCGGCACGACCCGCTCCGGCTCGCCCGGGGGCGGCAGCGGTTTGCCGTATTCGCGGGCGACCTTCGCTTCGAGTTCTGACAAGACGCGGTCCGCCTCGTCGAGGCGCCCCTTCTGCGCCAGCCAGCGCGGGCTCTCCGGCAGCGCGCGGCGAATCCACCAGACGAACACCGCACCATGGGCGCCGATGAGCACCACCCAGCGCCAGCCCTCCAGGCCGAGGAACTCGCGCGGCACGAGCCAGTAGGCGAGCAGCGCAACGACCGGCACGGCGGTGAAACCGACCGCCTGTTCGCACGCGAACGCCCGACCGCGAATCTGCTTGGGTACGAGTTCGGCAATATAGGTGCCGATCGTCACCAGCTCCACGCCGATGCCAAGCCCCACCACGAAGCGCCAGAAGTTCAAACCCGTGGCGGTGTCCTGAAACGCCATGATGACGTTGGCCACCGTGTACCAGAGCAGCGAGCCCGTGAAGACGGCGCGACGGCCGTACCGATCCGCGAGAAAGCCGCAGGCGATGGTGCCGATGAACAGACCGGTGAACAGCGCCGCGATGAAGCTCGCCACGCCCGTCATCCCGAACAACCCCGATGTCGTGGGCGTCAGGATGCCGCTTTTCACCAGCCCGGGCGCCACATAGCCCGTGTACAGTAGGTCGTAGAGTTCGAAGAAGAAGCCCAGGCTGAGCAACACCACCAGTTTCCAGACGGTGCGCGTCGGAGGCAAACGGTCGAGGCGGGCGGAGATCTCGCCGGCGCTCAGGCGGGTTGCCGCAGCGGGGGCTTGAGCGGCGCGAGGCATGGAAGGCATTGAAGCGTCGGGGGATAGCATGGAAATCGTCTCCGGGCCCGCTCGGTCATGGCCGAACAGATCATTGTCCGACGCGTCCCGGCCGACCGGCTGGCAGGCAATCGCCTGACGAGCCGTGACCGGCGCATCGGATACACCATGAATCGACAGGCAAGGGGGCGAAATTGTGCCACGAATGACACCGCACCTGTCAGCTTTGCCACGTACTACGAAAAATGGCGATATTCATCAAGTCCGCGCACCGCGCACGATGACCGGAACGTCGGACAGGAACCGAATGCAGCCACCGAAACGAACGTCGCAGCCGGACCGTGCTCCCGAAGACAGCATAGCGGCGCGGTTTGCGCCCTGCCGTGCCGTCTTGGCAAGGCCGGCGTGACCGTTTGCGAAGTGAGGCGCGCGCGGCGGATCGCCGGTTCGGTGCGTCGGCGTGACCCGTTGCGGGGGCGCCTCGGGCCGCCGGCGTGCCGCCGACGAGCCGATGAAAGGCCTTCGCGCGTCGCGAGTTCCCGTTACAGCCCGGATCCCGCCTGCCCTTGTGCGAGGAAATTCACCACGGCGGATGCTGTCGCACTCAACTGCTCGCGCGAGGGGAACACGAGCCAGAGCTGGCGATGCGCCCACTCGTCGGTCAGCGGGCGCACAACCACATCGAGCTTGCCCACGTAGAGTTGACCGACCTGCTCGGGTGCGATGGCAATGCCCAGGCCCGCATGCGCCATGCGGCACAACGCGTCGAGACTGGACACGCGAATCTTGATCCGCAACGGCGCCCCTGCTGCGCTCGCCTGCTGGCGCAGCAACTGCGTGAGTGCGCTGTTGCCTTGAAGGCCCACCAGCGTCTCGCCGGCACAGGCCGAGAACGGGATCTCGCCCGCACGCGCGGCCAGCGGATGTCCAGCGGGCAGAATCACGGCGAGGCGGTCGCGGCGGTACGGCACCATCGTGAACGCCTCGATGCCTTCGACGGCGTTGCAGATTCCGACGTCCACGGCCCGCTCGGCCACGCGCTGGAGCACTTCGTTGCTGTGCTGTTCGTCGAGCTCGACGTCCACGGCGGAAAACACTCGGCCGAACGCGGCCAGATCTTCCGGCAGGAACTGCACGATGGCCGACAGGTTCGCCGCGATGCGCACACTGCCGCGCGCACCTTCGTGGAACTGCGACAACTCCGCCCCCAGCGATTCGATGGTGCCGAGAATGTGTTCGGCATAGCGGCGCACCGTCTCGCCCACCGGCGTGACGGTAATACCGCGCTGATGACGCTGGATGAGCGGGAGGCCGACGATCGCCTCGATGTCGGCAATGCGCCGGCTGATCGCCGACGGCGCAATGAATTCGCGCTCGGCGGCACGCGCCATGCTCCGCTCCTGGCACACGGCCACGAAAAGGCGCAACGATGTAAGGTCTAGCTTGCGGAGAAGGTTTTCCATACCCGTACGGCATACGCCGGAAATGCCGGAAACGCCCGGCTGGCGCGGCCCCGCGCGGGGCACGTCTTTTGCTGGACAAACAACGAATCGACGCCTATTATACGCATCGCGTACACCTCCCTGCCGACCCGACCATGAGTGCACAGCAGACTTTCCTGCGCGACGCGATGCGCCGCCTGAACATGACCCGCGACAGCTTCGCCGAGCGCATCGGCGTTCGCCGGCGCGCCCTCGACACCTGGCTGCTGCCGGAGGACTCGAGCGAATATCGCACGATGCCGAGCATCGTGGAGAAATTCGTCGGTGAAATCCTCGGTCGCGAAGCTCCGTCCTCGGAATCTACGCAAAGCGCACACAAACCGCTGCGTGAACGCATGGGCCTCGACGGCAAGCCGCATCTGATCTCGGTCGACCAGTTCTCGCGCGATTCGCTCGAAGCCCTGTTCCACGTTGCCGATATCATGCAACCGATTGCACGCCGGCAAAAGATTTCGCGCGTGCTCGAAGGCGCGGTGCTCGGTAATCTGTTCTTTGAAGCCAGCACGCGTACCCGCGTAAGCTTTGGCGCAGCCTTTTGTCGCCTGGGCGGCTCGGTGTGCGACACGACCGGCTTCACGTTCTCGTCGATGGCCAAGGGCGAGTCGATTTACGACACGAGTCGCGTGATGAGCGGATATGTCGACGCGCTCGTCGTACGTCACCCGGAAAAGGGTTCGGTCGCCGAGTTTGCGCGCGCCACGAACATTCCCGTGATCAACGGCGGCGACGGCCCGGGCGAACACCCGAGCCAGGCGATTCTCGACCTGTACACGATCGGCCGGGAATTTTCGCGTCTGGGCAAGCTGGTCGACGGCGCGCATGTCGCGATGGTCGGCGACCTGCGCTACGGCCGCACGGTGCACTCGCTCATCAAGCTGCTCGCCCTGTACCGCGGCCTGAAGTTTACGTTGATCTCGCCGCCGTCGCTGGAAATGCCGACGTACATCCTCGATCAGATCTCGCAAAATGGTCACGTGATCGTGCAGAGCCACTCGCTCGCCGATCTGAACGGTGCGGATGTGGTGTACGCCACGCGCATCCAGAAGGAACGCTTCGCCGATGAGGCCATCGAGGGCTATACGCCGGACTTCCAGATCAACGAAGCGCTGATCAATCAGTACTGCGACGCCCGCACGATCATCATGCACCCGCTGCCGCGTGACAGCCGGCCCGGCGCCAACGATCTGTCGACGGACCTGAATCACGACCCGCGCCTGGCGATCTTCCGTCAGACCGACAACGGCATTCCGGTGCGCATGGCGATCTTCGCGATCCTGCTCGGCGTGGACAAGCAGGTGCAGCACAGCATGCGCGACGCCGCGTGGCGCGCGCCTTCGCACATCGGCCCGGACGACGCCCTGTTCGACGGCCTCGACTGATCGGTCGTCGCTCGGAAAACACCGAAACCGACCTCAGACACACCTGAAATTGCACTGCCCCCAAGGATTTTTCGCGGGGGCAGTGTGTCTTTACGAGTAAAATTGCGTCCATCTCGAATCGGTACGCTTTTTTGCTTTTCCGGAGGCCCACATGCGGCGCAAGACCCTTACCCAATATCTCATCGAACAGCAGCGGGAGTTCGACAATATTCCTGCTGAGCTGCGCCTGCTGATCGAAGTGGTCGCGCGCGCGTGCAAGTCGATCAGCCATGCCGTGTCCAAGGGCGCGCTTGGCGGCGTGCTGGGCAGCGCCGGCAGCGAAAACGTCCAGGGTGAAGTGCAGAAGAAGCTCGACGTGATCTCCAACGAAATCATGCTCGAAGCGAACGAATGGGGCGGTCATCTGGCGGCGATGGCATCGGAAGAGATGGAAGACGTCTTCCATATTCCGAACCGTTATCCGCAGGGCGAGTATCTGTTGATGTTCGATCCGCTCGACGGCTCGTCAAATATCGACGTGAACGTGTCGATCGGCACGATTTTCTCGGTGCTGCGTTGTCCGGACGGCGTGACGGATCCGACCGAGAAGGACTTCCTGCAACCGGGCACGCAACAGGTCGCGGCCGGTTACGCGGTGTATGGCCCGCAAACGGTACTGGTGCTGACAACGGGTCACGGCGTGAACTGCTTCACGCTCGATCGCGAGATGGGGTCGTGGGTGCTCACGCAGGAAGGCATGCGCATTCCGGAGGACACCAAGGAGTTCGCGATCAACATGTCGAACGAGCGTCATTGGCATGCGCCGGTGCAGCGTTACATCAACGAGCTGCTGCAAGGCAAGGAAGGCGTGCGCGGCAAGGACTTCAACATGCGCTGGATCGCCTCGATGGTGGCCGACGTGCATCGCATTCTCACGCGCGGCGGTGTGTTCATGTACCCGGCCGACAAGCGCGATCCGGACAAGCCCGGCAAGCTGCGCATCATGTATGAAGCGAACCCGATGAGCTTCCTGGTCGAACAGGCGGGTGGCGCGGCGACGAACGGCGTGCAGCGCATTCTGGAAATTCAACCGCAAAAGTTGCATGAGCGCGTGGCGGTGTTCCTCGGCTCGAAGCATGAAGTCGAGCGCGTGACGGGCTATCACCTGGAAGCGGGTACGAAACAGGGCGAATGAAGCGGAATCAAGGCGGATGGATCGTCGTTGCGAAGGCCGCATGACGCGAGCCCATGATTGGGAAAAATGCCTCGCGACGACGAAAGCGCCGAATGTCTGAGATTTCAAAGATTTACGCGTAACTCACGCAAAGACAGTAAAAAATCTTTGGAAAAGGTAGTGACAAACGGGCAAAGTCTGCTATTATCTCACTTCTTCGCAGCGCCGGAGTAGCTCAGTCGGTAGAGCAGCTCATTCGTAATGAGAAGGTCGGGGGTTCGATTCCTCTCTCCGGCACCAGCGACTTAAATCGTTGGGTACGACGAAGTCCTCAAAACCCGCATAAGCATTAGCTTTGCGGGTTTTTTGTTTTCTCGCAATTGGGACGCCATGCCCCCCTATTCTCGCCCCATCCGAGGGCATTTTTAGGGGCATAACGAGGCCTCCCGCCACACCACACCACGACCGGGACGCGAGCGATCGCCTCGCGGTTCAGCGCTTCGCTTGGCTGCCGTCGGCCGCGCCATCGACCGCATTATCATTCGCCCCATCTTCATCTTCCGCCGCCTGCGCCATCCACGCGTGATAGCCCGCCACGCCCATCTGCCGCATGAGCGCTTCGTTGCGCTCGAAGATCATCTCGGCCTCGGGGAACGCTTCGACTGCGCGATCGATGCTCGACTCGCGCAGCAAATGCCATATCGGATACGGCGCGCGGTTCGTGTAGTTTTCCACGTCGTCCGGCGCGGTACCTTCGAATTGATAGTCCGGATGAAAACTCGCGATCTGTAGTTCGCCCTCGAGATGCAACGACTTGAGCATGCGCTGCGCGAAGAACAGCGCGTCGTTGTACTCGTGAAAATCGAGCAGCGCACCCGGCATGATCAGCAGCGTCGTGTCCACGGCTTGTGGATCGGCTTGCGCCAACCACTGCAACTCGCGTTCGAGATCGAGCAACGTCCCTTCCATGTCGCGCGCGGCGCTCACGACGTAGCGAATCTGCTCCTTCACGTGCACCGCCTTCGCAAACGGGCAAAGGTTCAGCCCGATCACCGCACGCGTGAGCCAATGACGCGTCGCCGCGATCACAGCCTCATGGTCTTGCGCTTGCGCTTGCGCCATGGGGGGTGTGGTGTCAGGGACGGGAAAGGTCTTCTGCGTCATACGGGCACTTGGCGATTCATCATGAATACCGCATTGTAATTCCCACCGCGTCCAACACGCATGTCCGCCAGCATGCTCAGCATCGATAATTCAGGGGCACGAATGCCAAAACGGCCCGACGGCATCTGCGCCACCATGCGGTTTTCCCACCGCCACGCGTCCAACGACTATGCCCGGTCCGTCGTCCATCCCGTCTCCCGCCGCCAGCACGCCCGAAATTCTCTCGCCTGCTCCGCCCTCCGCCGAAAATGGGGCCGTGCGGCGTATCCACCATCGCGACACAGCGTCATTGGCGAGCATGACACTCAGTCAACTGCTCGCGGCAAGCCGGTCGCGCGACTATCGCACGCAGGATATCTGGCGTGCGATAGTCGATCCCCAAGCCGATGCGGGTCGCGAACTACGACTCGCTTGCGAGAGCGCCTCCCCCAACGGACCATTGTTCCTCCAAATGGCAACCCTGCTCAACACGCCCGAGGAGGAGCGCACGCTGGATCGTTTGATTGACGTGGGCATCTTCCTCGTACCGGCCCGCGCCCGGCAACTTCGCGCCGACGACGCCGCCCTGCTGCGAAGCGACGAAGGCCTGAAACTCTGGCTGCAATACGCCGCGTCGCCGACCTGCTATCTGAGCGTGTTCGACGGCTCCGACGTCTTCGGCGAAGCCACCACCAAAAGCCGCGCGCGCATCGACAAGATCCTTCGCGTGCTGGTGGCGGTCGGGCGCGACAAGACCGACGCCACACCCGCGAACCCGACCGCCACGGCCCCTCGCAATCCCCTCGCGCATTTGTGCAGCCAGACCGCCCCACAATGGCTGCGCCGCCTGCTCCAACTCGGTGCGTGCCCCGAGCAGATGAACGACCAAGGCATGCCGCTGACGGTGGTCGCCATGCGCGCGCAAGCGCTTCGCCTGTACACCGCCGATCACGATCCCCTTGATCCGCACGACTCGCTGCACCAACTCGCACAACTGCTCAGGCGCCAAGGCGCGGATCTCGCACAATCGAATCGCGATGGTATGCCCGGGCCGGCCCTGCTCACGCTCCACGGGCTCTGCGGCGCCGCCGAAGCCCTGCTCGCCGCCGGCGCCGATCCGAACGCCCCCGACCGGAACGGCAACACGCTGATGCACCATCTCGCGTACATCGTTCGCCTGCAGGACGACCCGGTAAAGATCGACTGCGCGTGCCTCGCGCGACACGCCCTCGTCGTCGCGTCCGGCTACGGCGGCGACATGACCCGAGCCAACCATGCAGGACAAACGCCGCGCTCGTGGATCCCCGAACCGTTGCCCGCCGCCCCTCAGATCGGCGATCAGCACCTCGACACCGTCAGAACCACGGCGCTTCGACGGATTCGCGCACTGATCTAGTTCGCGCACCGGCCCGAGTTCCGCCGTCCTCCGGCGCGCACGCCGTCGCGCGGCGGCCATCGCCATGCGACATGGCGTCGCGCGACGGCGGCTTGCCGCATCGCGCTTGCCTCGACATGCGCACCCCCATATTGCTTTGCACTCCTATTCTCCATGCCTCAATCACCACTGGCCACGCCGTCCGCTTGTAGCGGGGCCGCTTGCCTGAGTCCCGCAGCACAGCCCAAGCCCTCTGACATCGGCCCCAGCGGTTCAGTCGCCACCGCCTCCTCGGCGCTGTCCGACATGACGCTCGATCGCCTGCTGATCGCCAAACAAGACGGCCAATGCTCACCGCAGCAGGCATGGGAAATACTGATGAACCTGAACACGACGGCAGGCCGGGAGCTACGCGACAGTTGCCTGATTTCCGGCGCGTCCCGCCCCGAGGAATTGGCCTTTTCGATGGCCACGCTGTTCTGCACGGCAGCGCAGGACCGCACCCTCGCCAAACTCGACGAAGCCGGCATCTTCATCGACCGGACACGACGTGACCGGTTACGCCCCGAGGACGCCGCCTTGCTGTTGAGCGACGAAGGACTGCGGCTCTGGCTCCGTTTTGCCGCGTCGCCATCGGGCTACCTCAGCGTGTTTGTCGATTCGATCCTGAACGCCCCCGCCGAGCTGACAGGGACGCTCGCCGCGGCGCTCCGGGTGCTCGTCGCCTGCGGCCGTGACACGACCAACGACGTCGCGGCGTCCGAAGTCGCGGGCGATGTCCATCTCCCGCTCTCGCATGTGTGCAGCCAGGTCGCGCCCGAATGGTTGCCGTCACTGCTGAACTACGGCGCCGACGTCAATCAACGCACCGTCAACGGTGTGCCGCTCGTGGCCACCGCCCTGGCGGCCCAGGCCCAACGTCTCTATGCGGAGGGCCACGATTTGCTCGTCCCGCATGTGTCGTATCAGCAACTTGGCGCGATGTTCCAGTCACATGGCGCCGATCTGTCGCAGCGCTCCCGCACCGGATCCCCCCCTGCCATGCTGCTCGCGCTGAACGGCTATTGCGCCGCGGCAGAGGCCCTGCTTTCGCTCGGCGCGGGCGGTAGTCATCCCGACCGCAACGGCAATACGCTCATGCACTATCTCGCGGCCGTGACGCACCTCCGGCAACACGCCGTCTCCGCCTTTTTCCTGCTCAACCTCGCCTTGCGATTCGGCCACGATCCCGCCGAACCCAACCGGGAAGGCACGACGCCGTGCGCACTGCTTCGCGACGGCCTTGCGCAGTACCTGCGGCTCAATCAGACGATGATTGCGCAAGCTCGCGAGCGGGCAAGGCGTGGCGTGTCGGCCTCCACGGCGCCGGGTGCCCAGAACGCCAACCGTCATGTACCGCCCTTCGTCATTGCCGTGGCCGCCGAGGCGCATCGACTCATCGCGCAGGGGCACGACCCCTTGCTGCCGCACGAATCGATCTTCCAGTTGGGGATGTCGCTCCAGCGCGACGGCGTCGACATCGGGCAACGACATACCGACGGCACGCCCCCGGTCCTGTGGCTGGCCCGACAGGGATACTGCGGCGCCGCCGAAGTGCTGCTCGCACTCCACCCGAACGCCAACGCCTGCGGGCCGGACGGCAATACGCTCATTCACGCCCTGGCGGGCGCGACCCGCACGCGTGAGAGCGCCATCCTGGCCGACTACATGCTGAGCACAGCGTTGCGGTATGGTGGCGATCCCACCCGGCCCAATCGATGCGGAAATACGGCACTCTCGTTCCTGAGCACCGAGCGCACCCGGTTCGTGCGGGCCAGCTTCGCGTTCGTCTCCGAGACGCGCAACAGCGCGCGACAGAAGGTCGCCCAACGGCAATAGCGCGCGCCCCAACATGCGGCGGATCGCGCGCTTCGGGCGGATCGGGCGCTTCGGCCGTGTCGATCGCGCGACAGCCCGTCGCGACGATGCGACATTACGTCGCATCCCCATAACATGCATTTAATTTGCATCTTATAATGCGCTCGCCGGGTCCCTAAAGAGATGGTCGTGTTGTGAGCCCTGGGACACCGGCGACCGAATGCCGCACCGAGAATCTTCCGCACAATGAGATCCGGCGGTGCTGATGGAATACCCACAAGTGCGACAAAAAAGATGCATATGAATTGCATCTTACAAACTCAGGAGTTTTTGCCATGCTTTCCGCAGCTTCCCGCCCCTACATCGATGCGAGTGTTCCGGTTTTGCGCGAGCACGGTCTTGCGATCACGCGCCACTTCTACGCAAGCATGTTCGAAGCCCATCCTGAGCTGCGCAATCTCTTCAACATGGGCAATCAAGCCAGTGGCGCGCAGCAACAGTCGCTCGCCTCGGCCGTGTTCGCGTACGCCGCGAACATCGACAACGCCGCAGCGCTTGGGCCGGTGCTAGAGCGTATCGTGCACAAGCACGTGTCGGTCGGCATCACGCCGTCGCATTACCCGATCGTTGGCCGCCATTTGCTCGGTGCCATCAAGGACGTGTTGGGCGACGCCGCCACGCCCGCACTGATCGCCGCGTGGGACGAAGCCTACTGGCTGCTCGCCGGCGAACTGATCGCGGCCGAAGCCCGTTTGTCGGAACGCACGCACTCGCCGCTGGGCGCGCTGCGCGAACTGGTGGTGGCCGATGTCGACCGCGAAACGGATCACATCGTCTCGTACTACCTGACCACGCCCGAAGGTGGCTCGCCGGGTGAGTTCTCCCCGGGACAATATGTGAGCGTCTCGGTGACGCTGCCGGATGGCTTGCAACAACGCCGTCAATATAGTCTGTCCGACGCACCGCAAGCCGCGCACTGGCGCATCACCGTCAAGGCGGAGGCCGCCGACGAAACGAAGCCGGCCGGTCAGGTCTCGAACTGGCTGCACGCGAATGTGAAGGCCGGCGACCGCCTGCTCGTGAGCGCGCCGTACGGCGAGTTCACGACGTCGCTCGACGAGGCTCGTCCGCTCGTGCTGCTCAGCGCCGGCGTCGGTATTACGCCGATGATGTCGATGGTCGCCGCGCTGGCGGCCAAGGGGTCGCGCCGCGAGATTCTGTTCGCGCATGCCGCCCGCCACGGCTCGCATGTCGCTCTGCGCCGTCACCTGACGTTCGCGGCTACGCAACTGCCCAACCTGCGCGTGGCGACGTTCTTCGAAACGCCGCAAAGCCACGAACGCGAAGGCGCCGACTACAGCTACGCCGGCCGCATGGACATCTCGCGCCTCACACTGCCTGCCAACGCCGATTACCTGCTGTGCGGCCCGGTGCCGTTCATGCAGACGCAATGGCGCGCCCTGCGCGACGCCGGCGTGCCGGCTGAGCGTCTGCATCGTGAAGTCTTCGGTCCGGACGCGCTCGATCACCTGCTCTGATCCAGCCCCGCGGTAAACGACACGAGGCCCCCGAATCTGGGGGCCTCGTGTCGTTTTGTCATCGAGATGCAGTGCCCCCGCCGCGCGGGCCGCCGCCGATGACACCTCAGTCGATCAAGGCGCCCGAGGCGTCATAGAACGGATGCGAGCCGCCCGCATCGTCGACGAAGGCCAGATGCGAGACCAGTCCGATCTGCGGCGTGAATCGATGCAGTTGGAACGCCGGCGGATCGAGCGCCCACGCGGACGGTCCGCCCTCGCGCAGATCGAGCGCGACCTGGTGGGCCGGTGACGGGCATACGCTCGCAATTGTGCCGGCAAAGCGCGTATGAATCGGCCGATGCACGTGACCGCAAATCAATCGCTCGACGTTGTCGAAACGGCGCACCACGTCGGCGAGCTTCGCCGCATCGGCGGCATCGAGCGCCTGAGCATCCATGTGCTCGATACCACACGCGAAAGGCGGATGGTGCATGGCGATCACCGTCGGCGTGGCGGTATCGCTGGCGAGCGCCGCTTCGAGCCATTGCAGACGCTGGTCGCACAAGCGCCCACCGCCGTTGGGCGGGTCCTGCGTATCGAGCGCCACGAGCCGCAGCGCGCCGAGCGTCGCCGTGTACTGCACGAAGCTGCCCGGCTCGCCGAGATACGTGTGCTCGGGAAACACCTCGCGCAGTGCGTCGCGACCGTCGTGATTGCCGATGATGAGGTAGTACGGGATCTGCAACGGCGCGAGCAAACGACGCAGGTGCTCATATTCCTCGCGCGCACCGAAATCGACGAGATCGCCCGTCAGCACAACGAATTCGGGACGCGGCACCAGCGTATTCAGACGCGCCACGCAGCGTTCGAGATAGGCGGCGGTATCCACGCGCCGATAGGCCAGCTTGCCGGGCCGTTTGATGTGAAGGTCGCTGATTTGTGCGAACAGCATGGGCAGTTTATCCGTGAAGCGAAAAGACATGGGCGGCGGGCAGCGACAACCCGACCTGTTCGCCGACGCGGCATGCGCGACGGCTGGACACTTCGACCAGCACCGACCCCGCGGCGGACACGCCGCCCAGCGTCAGTCGGGTACGGTCGCCGAGAAACTGTACTTCCTCGATACGGCCGACGAGCGCTGCATCGTCCGCCGGCACGACCACCGCATCTTCCGGGCGGAAGTACAACTCCTGCACGTCGGCACGCACATTCGGGCAGGCAAAACGTCCGCCTTCCAGATGGAAATGTCCCTCGCGCCACACGCCGGCCAGACGGTTGATCGTGCCGACAAAGTTGGCGACATGGCGAGAGGCCGGTTGGTAGTAGATGTCTCGCGGCGCGCCGATCTGCTCGATGCGCCCCGCGCTCATCACCACGATGCGATCGCCCAACGCCATCGCCTCGTCCTGGTCGTGGGTGACATACACGGTTGTGACCCCCAGGCCACGCAGCAGACGATCCATATCGGCGCGCACCGTCTCGCGCAGCTTGGCGTCGAGGGCCGTGAGCGGCTCGTCGAGCAGCAACACGCGAGGCTCCGGCGCGAGCGCGCGCGCCAACGCCACGCGCTGCTTCTGACCGCCCGAGAGCTGCGCGATCGCGCGCTCGGCGAACGGCGTGAGCTGCACGAGGTCGAGCAGCTCGTTCACGCGCTTGTCGATCTGCGCGGACGGCAGGCCTCGCAGCTTCAGGCCGTACGCGACGTTGCCGCGCACGGTGAAGTTCGGGAACAGCGCGTAGTTCTGGAACACCATCCCCACGCGGCGCTTCTCGATGGGCAGACGCGTGACGTCTTCGTCGCCGAAGCGCACGCGGCCGCCAGCGTCGGGCCGCTCGAGTCCGGCGATCATGCGCAGGGTCGTGGTCTTGCCACACCCCGACGGGCCGAGCAGCACCAGCGTCTCGCCCGCGCCGATCGTCAGATCGAGGGGCTGCAACACCGTGGTGCCGTGAAACGTCTTGGCACAGCGTTCGAGATGAATTGGGATGGAAGTCAGTTTCATCGTCATATCCTAAGCATTCGGTGGCGTACTCGCATCCGCCGGATCAAGTGCGGCCACGCGCCGACGTTTTCCCGTTCGACACTTTGGCCCGTTGCGCCGTCATCTGCATGACGACCAGCAACGGCACGATCATCACGAAAAACACCGCCGTGTACGCGCTGCCGATCTCCAGGCGCAGCGACGCGTAAGCGTCCGCCAGCCCCACGGGCAGCGTCTTCGTGTCGGGCGTGTGCAGCATCCATGTCAGGTTGAATTCGCCGAGCGAGAGCGTCACCACGATGAGTGCGGCCGCCACGATCTCGCTGCGGATGTTGGGCAGCACCACCGTCGTGAAGCGCCGCAGGAAACCCGCGCCGAGGCTTGCCGCGCCCTCCTCCATCAGCTTGATGCGCGCGTCGGCGCATGCCGCCGCCACGGCACGCACCATGAACGGCAGCGTGAAGATGACGTGACCCACGACAATGAACGCGAGACTCTCGCGGAAGCCGCGCATGCCGCCATACACGCTGATCAGCGCGAGCGCACTGGCCAGCCCGGGGAGCGCGATGGGCAACGTCAGCAGCTCCTCGATCCAGCGCGCCATGCGGCTGCGCCAGCGCGCCAGCACGTAACCGGCCGGCACCCCGAGCAGCGTCACCAGCACAAGCGTGGCGGCGCCGACGTACAGCGAATTCAGAATCGCGTCGTGATAGTCCTGCCAGACCTGGATCACCCACTTGAACGTGAGGCCGGCCGACGGCCCCCGGAAATAGTTCACCGACAGCCCGGCAAGTATCGACATACCCACCGGCACCAGCAGGAACGCACACATCAGCAGCGTGAGCAGCAGTTGCAGCGTGAAAAGCGTTTTCTTGAGCATGCGAATCAACCTCCGGCGGCAACCGCCTGCCCCGTAAAATTGCGGGCCAGCATGAGCACCGCCCACGTCACCACGCCGAGCACCACCGAGAGCGCCGCCGCCGTCGCCACGTTGGCGTTGAGCGTGAACTCGGTGTAGATGGTCATGGGCAGCACGTCGATATCGGTCGCCAGCGTAAAGGCCGTGCCGAATGCGCCGACCGAGGTGGCGAAACACATCGCGCCCGACGCGATCAGCGCCGGCGCCAACGCAGGCAGCGTCACGTCGCGCGCGATGGCGAACGGCCCGGCGCCCAGCGACGCGGCCGCTTCCGTGAGCGAGTGATCGAGCGACTCCGCCGCGGCCATCACGGCGAGGATCACGCGCGGAATCGAGAAATACAGGTAGCCGATGAAGAGCCCGGTGAGCGAGTACGCGAACACGAGTTTGTGGCCAAGGAGTTTCGCCGACAGATCGCCGATGAGCCCCTGACGCCCCGCCAGCATGATGACCATGAAGCCGACCACCACGCCGGGGAACGCCAACGGCAGCGTCAGCATCGATACGAGCGCCGATTTCCCCAGGAAGTCGTGACGGGTGAGGAAGAGGCCCGCCACCAGCGATAACGCCAGCGTGGCAAGGGTGACCAGCGCCGAGAGCGCGATGGTCTGCCACAGGCTGTCGAGATAACGCGCATTGGTGAGAATGGCGCGATAGGTCTCGAACGCGTGACCGTCGCCGCTCACCTGCACCAGGGCAGCCATTGGCAACAGCCAGAACGCCAGAAAGACCGCCAGCGCCGGCAGCAGCAGTGCCACGCGCCAGCCGCGCGGCAGAGTCAGGTCACGCATCGCTTGTTTTGCTCCTCTTCCTCGTTGAACATCAGGGCGAAACGACCCTGCGTGCTTAGCGCACGTTCTTCAGATACTGTTGACCGAACGCGTCCTGCTGCGCGGCGAGCTTCTGCAAATCGACCGGTTTCACCCGCGCGTAGTCGCTCGCGGGCAAGAACTTGGCGGCGACCTCGGCCGGCATCGTGCTCGCGCGCACCGGACGCAGGAACGCTTGCGCCCAATGCGCCTGGCCCTTGTCGGACAGCGTGTAGTCGATCACCTTCTTGCCGTTGTCCGGGTGCGGGCCGTTCTTCACGAGCGCGATCACGTACGGCAGCGACACGGTGCCTTCCTTCGGGATCACGAACTGCACGTTGGCGTGGTCCTTGTAGATGGCACGGTAGGCGTTGAAATCGAAGTCGATCAGGATGGGGATCTCACCCGAGAGCACGCGCGCATACGCCGTTTGCTTAGGCACGATCGGCGCGTTCGCCTTGAGCTTCTGGAGATAGCTGATGGCCGGACCGAAGTTGTCCATCGACCCGCCGAGCGCCTGATTGGCGGCAATCGCGGCGGCATAGCCGGCGAATGCGCTGCTCGGATCCAGGTAACCCACCATGCCGCGATATTCCGGCTTGAGCAGGTCGGCCCACGAACGCGGCACCGGCTTGCCTTCCAGCGCGTCGCGGTTCACGAAGAAGCCGACCGTGCCCGAATGGATCGTCGTCCACATGCCGTTCGGATCCTTCATGGCGGCCGGCACCTGATCCCAGTTCGCCGGCTTGTACGGCGCGAGCAGGCCCTTCTTCGCCGCTTCGATGGCAGACGTGATGCCCAGATACACAATGTCGGCCACCGGCGCTTTCTGCTCGGCGATCAATTGCGCAACGGCCTGGCCGGAGTTCTTGTTATCGAGCGGCACGCGAATGCCGGTGTCTTGTGCAATCGCCTTGACCTGACCGGCCCAGTCGGCCCATTCCGGCGGGCAGTTGTAGCAGATGGCCGTCTGCTGGGCCTGCGCGGCGCCAGCGCCGAGCAGGGTGAACAGCGCCAGCGTGCGGGCGGCGCGGGTGATCCAAAGCTTCATGTTGGTAAGCTCCTGAATGTCTGAGCGTTGGCGGAACTCACGTGCCGCCGGATAAGTGCGGGCCTCATGCCCGGATGCCTGATTGCCTCGGCCGGCGCTGAACTCTCTTTCCGGAGCCAGTCGTCGGCCGCTTTCCTTGCTACTACGTTCCCTTCAAAACCGTGCAATACCGTTCGATGGCGCGTCTCACCCCCGCCGGCGCGGCGGTGCCGACACCGTGCCGCCGCGACGAATCTCGTGCGGCAGAATCAGCGCATGGCTCAGTGAGGCGTCGTGCGAGGGCGTCGCGCCGACGCGCGCGTCGATCTGGGCGAGCAAACGTTGCGCCGCGTGACGGCCGATGTCCACACTCGGTTGTACGACAGTCGCCAGCGTCGGCGAAAGCAGCTCGCCCACCCCCAGCCCGTCGAAGCCCAGCACCGACATATCGTCGGGCACTCGCAGCCCCGCCTCGCGCAGGGCGCGCATCACGCCAAGGGCGAGCAGATCGTTGGAGCAAAAAAGTGCCGTGGGACGCGCGCCGTCGCGCTCGCGCTGCGCCAGCCATTCGCGCACCCGCTCGCCACGGGCCCCGCTGTTGAAGTCGATCTCAAAGGCCGGCCGCGGCGTCAGCCCAGCGGCCTGCATGGCATCGCCGTAGCCGAGATAGCGGCGCTTGGCGCGGTCGGAAGCATGCAACGCGCCCGTCACCATCACGATGTCGCGATGACCCGCCTCGATCAGCATGGCCACCCCCTGCGCGGCAGCGGTCCGATTGTCCACGGAGACGCATGGACGCTCCGGCGCATCGTTATAGACGAGTTGGCACGCCACGCCCTCCGCCGCGATATCGTCGAGCAGCGCGCTGTGCTCGGCGTCGGCCAGCGTCAGCAGCAGGCCATCAACGCGCTGTTGCAGCAAGGTCTCGATGGCGTTGCGCTCGCGCTCCGGGTCGTATTGGGTGGTAACGAGCAACAACCGTCGGCCCGTGCCGTCAATGGCGGCTTCAATGCCTTCCAGGCAATCGGCAAAGACCGGGTTGCCCAGCGTGGGCAGCATCACGCCGATCAGTCCGGTGCGCTCGCCGCGCAACTGACGGCCAAGTGCATTGGGACGGAATTTGAGCTCGGCGGCGGCCGCCTGCACGCGCGCCAGTGTCTCGGGACGCACCAACCGAGGTGAATTGAGCGCGCGCGACACCGTCGCAATCGAACACCCCGCGCGCTGCGCCACGTCCCGGATATCTGCCACGCTCGTCTCCCTTGTGTCGTACCGTCGATACTTGCCGTTGACGGATTTTTTGCAAATGTAAACGTTTACGAAAACGTTTTCACTTCGGGATTCTATGGAGACAATGTGATGGATTCATGACATCGCCCAAAAAATGACAAGGAACGACAACGGGCAGACACCGCCGGCAATTCGCCCGTCCAGCCCTGGCTCGCATTGCCCGGCGTGGTCGACATGAGCAGCGGCACGCCGGCCCCCGGGATGCCGCCTATACTGAAATTCCCCAGCCCGAAGGGGCATGACGGCACCCTCTCCCTCCACGACCGGGATCGGCCATGAACGACTATCACTTCCTCACCTTGTGGCGGCTCACCGCGCCGCTGGACGAAGTCTGGGACGCGATTCGCGACGTCGACCACTGGGCACGGTGGTGGCCGTGCGTGCGCGACGTGCGCACGTTTGATCCGGGCGACGCGCAAGGCGTGGGCGCGGTGCGTGTGCTGACCTGGCACGGTGCGCTGCCCTACTCGCTCACCATCGAGACGCGCGTCACGCACGTCGACCCGATGCGCGAGGTGCGCAGTGTCGCGTCAGGCGAGCTGGAGGGCACCGGCGTGTGGCGCTTCGACACGGAAGGGCCGATTACGGCGGTGCGCTATGCCTGGGACGTGCATACGGAGCGCGCCTGGATGAACAAGCTCGCGCCCATTGCCCGTCCGCTGTTCCGCTGGAATCACAACTACGTCATGCGACGTGGCGGCGAAGGTCTCGCGGCATTGCTCAACGCCCATCTGGTCGAGTGCCTCGACACCGACCTGCCGCCCGCCGCCATCGGCGAAGCGCGCGAGGCGCGTGACCTGCGCGAGGCGCGCGCACGGATGAGCCACGACGCGCACCACTGAGCCTGGCTGCTGTTCCCCGCTGCCCCCTTCTGTTCCTTGCTGCCCCTTGCTATTCCAATCAGGAATAGACGCCACGATAGTTTTCATTATTTTTTATATAGCCAGATGCCTAGACTGGAGGGCATCCGGCGGTTGTGCCCTGGCGTTCTCGCCCTCGCCACCCCGCAAAACACCCTGCTCCAGGAGACCTCGTGAGCCTTGCGACTCCGCCGCTGCTGCGGCACTACGTAGATGGCGCGTTCATTGCCACCGATCGCCAGTTCGATAATGTCAGCCCTGTCGACGGGCGGCTCGTCGCGAAGGTTTGCGAAGCCGACGCCGCTACCGTCGATCGCGCCGTGCGCGCCGCGCGCCGTGCCCTGCACGACGGGCCGTGGGGCAACACCACGCCCGCCGAGCGCGCCGCGGTGCTGCATCGGATCGCCGACGGCATCCAGGCGCGCTTCGACGATTTCGTCGCGGCCGAAGTGGCCGACACGGGCCGCCCCGTCGAACAGGCCCGCACCCTCGACATCGCACGCGGCATCGCCAACTTCCGCATGTTCGCCGATCTCGTCAAGACGGCCGGCACCGAGATGTACGACATGCGCGCCGCCGACGGGGGCGACGTCATGAGCTACGTCACGCGCAAACCGCTCGGGGTCATCGGCATCATCTCGCCGTGGAACCTGCCGCTGCTGCTCTTCACATGGAAGGTGGCCCCCGCGCTGGCGATGGGCAACTGCGTGGTCGCCAAGCCGTCGGAAGAAACGCCCTCTTCCGCCACCCTGCTCGCCGAGGTGATGGACGCCGCCGGCGTGCCGCCCGGGGTCTTCAACCTCGTGCACGGCTTCGGCCCGGACTCGGCCGGCGAACACCTGACGAAACACCCGGACGTAGCGGCGATCACCTTTACCGGCGAGTCGCGGACCGGCAGCGCGATCATGAAGGCCGTGGCCGACGGCGTGAAGGAAATCTCGTTCGAACTGGGCGGCAAGAACGCCGCTGTCGTGTTCGCGGACGCCGACTTCGAGCGCGCGCTCGATGGCGTGGTTCGCTCGTCGTTCACCAACGCGGGTCAGGTGTGCCTGTGTTCGGAGCGCGTCTATGTCGAGCGACCGATCTTCGACCGTTTCGTCGCCGCGCTGGCCGAGCGTGCCGCCGCGTTGCGCATCGACGCACCCGACGCCATCGGCGTGCAGATGGGTCCGCTCGTGTCTCGCAAACATCGAGAGAAGGTGCTCGCTTACTATCGTCTGGCGGTGGAAGAAGGCGCGACGGTCGTGACCGGCGGCGGCGTGCCCGCCTTCGGCGATGCCCGCGACGACGGCGCCTTCGTCCAACCCACGGTCTGGACCGGCCTGCCCGATACGGCGCGCTGTGTCCGCGAGGAGATCTTCGGCCCCGTGTGCCACGTCGCCCCGTTCGATCGCGAGGACGAAGTGATTCGCCGCGTCAACGACAGCGAGTACGGACTTGCCGGTTGCGTATGGACAACGAACCTGTCGCGCGCGCATCGCGTGGCGCGTCAGTTCCAGACGGGGCTCGTGTGGGTGAACACCTGGTTCCTGCGAGACCTGCGCACGCCGTTCGGCGGCGTGAAGCGCTCGGGACTGGGCCGCGAAGGCGGACGCCACTCGCTCGACTTCTATTCCGAAATCACCAACATCTGCATCAAACTGTGAGGCGACGGTGCGGGGGTATCGATGGGGGTCGAGCCCCCCGCACCCGTGCGCCGTCCCAAGAACAAGGCACAACGGAGACTGACGACACATGAGCGCATCGCAAGACACGCAGGCCCGCGTGGTGGCCGGCAAGGCCAAGCCGCGCGGCAAGTTCCCGCACATCAAGCGCGCCGGCGACTTTCTGTTCGTCTCGGGCACCAGTTCGCGCCGCCCGGACAACACCTACGCCGGTGCGCAGGTCGATGCGCTGGGCGTGACGCAGCTCGACATTCGTGAGCAGACGCGCGCCGTCATTGAAAACATTCGTGACATTCTCGCCAGCGAAGGCGCCACCCTCGCCGACGTGGTCGAAGTCGGCGCGTTCCTCGTGAACATGAACGACTTCGGCGGCTACAACGCGGTGTACGGCGAGTATTTCGACGAGAGCGGGCCGACGCGCACCACGGTGGCCGTCCACCAGTTGCCGCATCCGTTGCTGCTTATCGAAATCAAGTGCGTGGCCTACGCGCCGCGTTCGCGCTGAAGCACCCCGAGACTCCACCTGACGCCGCATGACCTGGGAGACAGCATGTTGACGTATGGCAAGCCCTTCAATTTCCAGCGCTGGATCGACGATCACGCGTCACTGCTCAAGCCGCCCGTCGGCAATCAGCAGGTCTGGCAGGACAGCGATTTCATCGTGACGGTGGTGGGCGGACCGAACCATCGCACCGACTATCACGACGACCCGCTCGAGGAGTTCTTCTATCAGTTCAAGGGCAACGCGTGGGTCAATCTGTGGATCAACGGCCGCCCGGAGCGCATCGACCTCAAGGAGGGCGACATCTTCCTGCTGCCGCCGCATGTGCGCCACTCGCCGCAGCGGCCAGAAGTGGGAAGCCTGTGCCTGGTGATCGAACGCCAGCGCCCGCCCGGCCTGCTCGACGGCTTCGAGTGGTACTGCCTCCAATGCGGCACGCTGGTTCATCGTGTGGAAGTGCAGCTCAAGAGCATTGTGACCGACCTGCCGCCGCTGTTCGAAACGTTCTACGGCACCGAATCGCTGCGCCGCTGCCCGAGTTGCGGCGAGATCCACCCGGGCCGCGCCGCGCAACCCAAGACTACGGCACCGGCGTCGGCCTGATTCGCGACGCCGCGCCCAGCCCCTTACCCGTTACGTCATGAAGAAAATCGACATGCACGCCCACTTCTTCCCGCGCATCACGCGGGACGAGGCGGCCCGCCTTGACCCCGCTACCGCGCCGTGGCTGCGCATCGACGACGGCGGCGAGACCGGCAACATCATGATCGACGACCGCGCCTTCCGACCGGTCTACCGCGCGCTGTGGGACCCCGCGCTGCGCGTCGAAGAACTCGACCGTCACGGCATCGACCTGCAAGTGGTCTGTGCCACGCCGATCATGTTCGGCTATCGCTACGACGGGCACGCAGTCATTGACTGGGTGCAGCGCATGAACGATCTGGCGCTCGAGCACTGTGCCTACGCGCCGTCGCGCCTGAAGGCGATGGCGCAAGTACCGCTGCAGAACCTCGATCTGGCCTGCGCGGAAGCCTCGCGCGCCAAGGCGAGCGGCCACGTCGGCGTGCAGATCGGCAACCATCTCGGCGACAAGGACCTGGACGACGAACAGCTCGTGGCCTTCTTGCGGCACTGCGGCAACGAACACATCCCCGTGCTCGTGCATCCGTGGGACATGATGACCGACGGCCGCATGAAGCGATGGATGATGCCGTGGCTCGTCGCCATGCCTGCCGAGACGCAGCTCTCGATCCTCTCGCTGATCCTCTCGGGCGCGTTCGAGCGTCTGCCCCGCTCGCTCAAGCTGTGCTTCGCTCACGGCGGCGGCGCGTTCCCGTATCTGCTGGGCCGTGCCGAGAATGCCTGGCATTGCCGCGACATCGTGCGTGCCGACAGCCCGCATCCGCCGTCCCATTATCTGGATCGTTTCTACGTGGACAGCGCCGTGTTCGACCCGCGCGCCTTGCGCCTGCTGGTCGACACCCTGGGCTCGGAACGCATCATGCTGGGCTCGGATCATCCGTTCCCGCTCGGCGAGCAGGACATCGGCCGCCTGGTGGCCGAGCAGCCCGATCTGGACGACGTGGCTCGCCACCGCATTCTGGCCGCGAACGCCCGCGAGTTCTTCGGCCTGTAACTGGTGCTTTCCCGAGGTGTTTTTGAAATCGCTTGCCTACGTAAAAGGCGTCGTTTACGCTGGGCACTTAAATATTTGATGCTTAAACAATTTAGGTAGTCTGACGCGCCTGGCCTGCGATGACCGACGTGAAGAAGCGGTCAAGTCTCCCGGCGCGAGTCCTCTGCGGAAAGTGTTTGCCTGTTTTGGAACTAAGTTTGGAGACCATGATGACGGGAACGAAGACCACGCAACGCAAAGCCATCGCCGTGCTCGGCGCCCTTGCCGCCGGCGCGGCGATATTCGCCTCGAGCGGCGCGCACGCCCAGGTGAAAATCGGCTTCATCGGCACGCTCTCCGGCCCGGGCGGCGCGCTCGGCCAGGATCAGTACGACGCCTTCATGCTCGCCATCGAGCAAAAGGGCGGCAAACTGGGCGGCGTGCCGGTGCAGGTGATCAAGGAAGACGACCAGCTCAAGCCCGACGTCGGCGTGCAGGCCGCGCAGAAGCTGGTGGAGCGCGACAAGGTGTCGCTCATCACCGGCGTGACGTTCTCGAACGTCATGATGGCCATTCACAAGACCGTGACGAATGCGGGCGTGGTCATGGTCGGCTCGAATGCCGGGCCGACCCCGATTGCCGGCGCGCAATGCTCGCCGAACTTCTTCTCGACGTCGTGGGATAACGACGAACTGCACGAGGCCGGTGGCCAGCTCTCGAGCGACCTGGGCTACAAGAAGATGTACGTGATGGCCCCGAACTATCAGGCCGGACGCGACGCCGTGAACGGCTTCAAGCGCGACTACAAGGGCCAGATCGTCGACGAGGTGTACACACAGGTCAACCAGCCCGACTACTCGGCCGAAATCGCCCAGTTGCAGGCCGCCAAGCCCGACGCCGTCTATGTGTTCTATCCAGGCGGCATGGGTGTGAACTTCGTCAAGCAATACCGTCAGGCCGGGCTGCTCGGCAAGATTCCGCTGATCTCCGTGTCGACCATCGACGGCTCGACCCTGCCCGCGCTCAAGGAACTGGCGGTCGGCGCCATCACCAGCGCCCCGTACTCGCCCGATCTCGACAACGCGCAGAACAAGCAGTTCGTGGCGGCCTTCCAGAAGAAATACAACCGCGTGCCGTCGATGTATGCCGCGCAGTCCTACGACGCCGCCAACCTGATCGACTCGGCCCTCACGAAGACCAAGGGCAACGTGGCGGATCGCGAAGCGTTGCGCGCCGCACTCAAGGCGGCCGATTTCTCGTCGGTGCGCGGGCCGTTCAAGTTCGCCAGCAACCAGTTCCCCGTGGCGCAGTTCTACCGCGTGGATGTCGTGAAGGACGCCAACGGCGCCCGGTTCGCGACCAAGGGGCAGATTCAGATCAAGACGCGCGCCGACCTGGCCGCGCAGTGCAAGATCAAGTCGTAAGGCGACGGGCGGGCATCGCCGGCGTGCGGTTCGACGCGGACGATGCCCGCCGTTGCCGACGCGCCGCCCGGCCGTCCCGGGCGGGCGCGATACCACGCGATAGGCCGGCGGCACTGCAGGTGCACGACCCGAGCCGTACCTGAGCACGATCGAGGGTTTATGAAGCGCTACCGCAATTTCGACGAGGCCGAGCTGGACGTTCAGTACAACGCTCGCGCCACCACGCCCAACGTTCTCGACATCCTGACGCAGTACGCCACCGAGAGCGCGCACGCCCGCGCGACCACGCCCTGCGTCCTCGATGTCGCCTACGGCGATCACCCCGACGAGACGCTCGACATCTTCCCGTCACCGGTCCCCGACGCCCCCGTCTTCTTCTTTGTTCACGGTGGCTACTGGCGCGCGCTCGGCAAGGACGATTCGAGCAACATGGCGCCCGCCTTCACACGCGCCGGCGCGACGGTCGTCACGATCAACTATTCGCTTGCGCCCGGCGCCTCGCTTGATACCATCGTCGACCAGACGCGCCGTGCATTGGCCTGGGTGCACCGGCACATTGGCGAACACCACGGCGACGCCCGCCGCATCCACGTGTGCGGCAGCTCGGCCGGTGGCCACCTCGTGGGCATGCTGCTCGCTCAGGGTTGGCACGCCGATTACGGCGTGCCCCACGACGTCGTCGCCGGCGCCGCCCCGCTCTCCGGCCTGTTCGATCTCACGCCGATTCCGTTCACGCACATCAACGACTGGATGAAGCTGTCCGCCGACGACGCGCATCGCAACAGCCCCCACTTCCATCTGCCCGCGCACGGCTGCCCGATCGTGGTGTCCTACGGCGAGAGCGAGACGGCGGAATTCAAGCGCCAGAGCGAGGACTATCTCGCGGCATGGCGCGCCCGTGGCTTCGCAGGTGATTATGTCCCGATGCCCGGCACCAATCACTTCGATATCGTGCTCACGCTCAACGACACCGCCAGTCCGCTCACGCAAGCCATCTTTCGCCTGATGGGGCTACCCCGGGAGGCCGCATGAGTCTGACGCTTTTCGTCATGCAGTGCCTGAACGGGCTGCAACTCGGGGTGCTGTTGTTCCTGATGGCGGCCGGGCTCACGCTGGTGTTCGGCATCATGAACTTCGTCAACCTCGCACACGGTTCGCTCTATATGATCGGGGCGTTCATCGCCGCCACCGTGTACAACCATACGGGATCGTTCGCGCTCGCCGCGATCGCCATCGTTCCCGCAATGCTCGTGATCGGCCTGATCGTCGAATTCGTCGCGCTCAAGACGCTGTACGACCGCGATCACCTCGATCAGGTGCTGGCCACCTTCGGTCTGATCCTGTTCTTCAACGAGCTCGCGCGCATGATCTGGGGGCCGTCGCCGTATTACATGGAAGTGCCCGACTGGCTCGCCGGCACGGTGGATCTGTTCGGCCTCGCGTATCCGGCGTATCGCTTCCTGATCATCGTGGTGGGGCTGGCCGTGGCGCTGGGCTGCTATCTGCTGATTCACCGCACGCGCATCGGCATGCTGATCCGCGCCGGGTCGACCCATCGCCAGATGGTCGGCGCGCTCGGCGTGAACATCGTGCTGCTCAACTCGCTGCTGTTCGGACTGGGCGCGATTCTCGCCGGGATCGCCGGGCTCATGGCCGGCCCCATCCTGTCGGTGCAGCCGGGCATGGGCGAGCCGATTCTGATCCTGACGATGGTCGTGATCGTGATCGGCGGCATCGGCTCGGTGCGCGGGGCATTTCTCGCGGCGCTGATCGTCGGCGTGGTCGACACCGTGGGACGCACTGCCCTGCCCACGCTGCTGCGCAGCCTCATGGAGCGCAGCACCGCCGACACCGCCGGGCCCGCGCTCGCTTCGATGCTCATCTACCTTGTCATGGCCGCCGTGCTTGCTGTGCGTCCGCAAGGTCTCTTCCCGGTCAAACACGGTTGACGATGGAAATGAAACTCAATCTTCGCACCGCCGTGCCGCTGCTGTTGCTCGCCGTGCTGGCGTTGGTGCCCCTCTACGCGACGTTTGCCCAGCAACCGTTCTATCTCACCCTGTTCGGGCGCATTGTGGTGTTCGCCATCGCGGCCGTCTCGCTCGATCTGATTCTCGGCTACGGCGGCATGGTGAGTTTCGGCCACGCGCTGTATCTCGGGCTGGGCGCGTATGTCGTCGGCATTCTCAGCTATCACGGCATCGACAACGGCTTCCTGCATCTCGGGGCGACGCTGCTACTGTGTGCCGTCGTCGGCGCCGTCACCGGTCTGCTCTCGCTGCGCACGACCGGCATCGCCTTCATCATGATTACGCTGGCGTTCGCCCAGATGTTCTACTTCCTCGCCGTCGGCCTGAGGCAATACGGCGGCGACGACGGCCTGCCGGTCACCGCCGGCAGCCGCTTCGGCAGCATGACGCTCGACGACCCCGCCACGCTGTATTACGTGGCGTTCGCCGTGCTGTGCCTGTGCGTATGGGCCGGTCGCCGGCTGGTCGATGCGCGCTTCGGCATGGTCATTCGCGGTGCGCGCCAAAACGATCGCCGCATGCGCGCGCTCGGCTATCCGACACTGCGCTACAAGCTGGTGGCCTACATCATCAGCGCCATGACCTGCGGCGTGGCGGGCATGCTCTACGCCAACCTCACGCATTTCGTCTCGCCCGCTTACATGGCGTGGACGGCGTCGGGCGAGTTGATCGTGATGGTCGTCCTCGGCGGGCTGGGATCGTTCTTCGGGCCGGTACTGGGCAGCGCCGCCATGCTGCTGATCGAGGAATGGCTCAAGGGCATGACGGAGCACTGGATGATTATCTTCGGGCCGCTCATCGTCGTGGCGGTGCTGGTGTCGCGACGCGGCCTGTATGGCCTGCTCGGCGACCTGCAGGTGCGGCTCGCCCGGCGCGCCCGTACCGTGGAGGGCAAGGCATGACCCTGCTTCAAGTCGACCAACTGGTCAAACGCTACGGCGGGCTGATCGCCACCGATCACTTTTGCCTGGATGTCGCGCCGGGGGAGCTGCACGCCATCATCGGCCCGAACGGCGCCGGCAAGAGCACGCTCATCGGCCAACTGGCCGGCGAGCTTCGCGCCGACGAAGGCAGCATCCATTTCGACGGACACGACATCACGGCCATGCCGATCGAGCAGCGCGCCCGCTCGGGGCTCGCGCGCTCGTACCAGATCACGTCGGTGTTTCGAGAATTCACCGCGCTGGAGAACGTGCTCGTGGCCGTGCAGGCGATGCAAGGCCATAGCTTCGGCTTCTGGCGGCCAGCCATTCGCGAAGCGGCGCTCGTCGAGCCGGCGCGCGAGATCCTGGCGCGCACCGGACTGGCCGCGCGCATGCACGTGCCCGCCAGCGCGCTTGCCCACGGCGAACATCGTCAGCTCGAACTGGCCATGGCGCTCGCGGGACGCCCGAAACTGCTGCTGCTCGACGAGCCGATGGCCGGCATGTCGCAGGCCGAGTCCGAACAGATGACGCATCTGCTCGCCGATCTCAAGGGCGATTACGCCATCGTGCTGGTGGAGCACGACATGGACGCGGTCTTCGCGCTGGCCGACCGCATCACCGTGCTCGTCTACGGGCGCGCCATCGCTTGCGGCAACGCCGACACGATCCGCAACGACGCGGGCGTGCGCGAAGCCTATCTCGGGGATGACACCCGCAACGAAATGCTGGGAGCGACCGCATGAGCCCCTTGTTGTCTTTGTCTGGCGTCGAGTCGTACTACGGCGCGAGTCAGGCGCTGTTCGGCATGCAACTCGACATCGAGCGGGGGGCGTTCGTCACGCTGCTCGGCCGCAACGGCATGGGCAAGTCGACCACGGTCAAGTCGATGACAGGCCTCATGCGCCCTGCCCGTGGCGAAATCGTGTTCGACGGACAGCCTGTGCACGCCAGCCCGTCGCATCGTATCGCGCGCGCGGGCATGGGGCTCGTGCCGGAGGGACGCCAGATTTTCCCCACGCTGACAGTGCGCGAGAACCTCGTGGCCACCGCCAGCAATCGTCATGGTGCGCGCTCGCCGTGGACACTGGAGCGCATCTACGCCCTGTTTCCGCGGCTGCGCGAACGCGAGAAAAACCTCGGCAGCAACCTGTCCGGCGGCGAGCAGCAGATGCTCGCGATCGGCCGCGCGCTGATGACGAATCCGAAATTACTCATTCTCGACGAAGCGACGGAGGGGCTGGCACCGCTCATTCGGGGTGAAATCTGGCAGTGCCTGAAGCAACTCAAAGGCAGCGGTCTGTCGATCCTGTGCATCGACAAGAACCTTGCACCGATGCTCGAACTCGGCGATCGCCACTACATCGTCGACAAAGGCCGTGTAGCTTGGCAAGGCGACTCGCCAAGCCTGCGTCGCGCGTTGCCGGAATTACAGGCGTATCTGGGCGTTTGAGGCACGCGCCACGCTGCGTACCGCACCGTTTTGCGTACACTCTACGGCACCTCGTTTCGGCGGGGTGCTTGGTCCTCGATGGGTGTCATACGCGAAAATCCGGAGTGTTTTGTGAAAGCACCCAGTAGAACTCTGTGGTGCAATCGGTTCCGCTTGATTGACTTCGCAAGCGTGCTTATCCCTTCACTTAACACCGACACCCGGGTAGGACTATGGCTTACTCCAATACGCCTTCGAATCCCTTCCGCTGGCTGCTCTCTCAGGACACCGGTGCGCCACCGCCTGCCGAACCGGCGCACGTCAAGAACGGCCTTCCTGCGGATCTTCCGCTCAATATCAAGGAGCTGCCGCGCACACCGCTTCCGAAACTTGAAGTTTTTCCCGACGAATTGCTCGCCCTGCGCAAGCATCTCGGCATGTCGCGTAACGTCTTCGCGCACTACTTGCGTACGAATCCGCGCACGCTGGAGAACTGGGAGCAGGGTCGCGCGCGCCCCAATGCCCAGGCCGCCTGCCTCATTCGGCTCGTGCAACAGAACCCCGGGCTAGTCTCGTCGCTCGCACGTCTCTGACCCGCATTCGCACGATCGTCATCGCATCCGTGGTGGCTTCGCTGCAGGGTTTCGCAAGTGTCGCGATTGCGTTCACGCCATTCGCCGCGTCGGCAGTTCGCGTTACCGTTGGGGCGCGTGGGCAGGTTCATGCGCCGGCCCATCGCAAAGGGCGGCACGCCGATGCACCGGCATGCCGCCCTTCGTTTTGGCGACATCGGCAGGAAGGCGCTACGGCCTGAGGCCGCACGCTTCGCGAAGGCAGGCGACGAAGCGCTCACAAGCCGGGCTCGGCGGCCTGTCGGCACGTAGCGAATACCCCACATCGCCGAAGCTGCCGGGCATGGTATCGGCCAGCACCCGCAGCAATCCCGATTCCACGAACGGCGTGGCCGCCACACGCGGCATCAGCGCTACTCGCGGGGTCTCCAGCATCAAGCCGATGTTGGTCAGCACCGAGAGCGACTCGACGACGTCCTCGGGCAATGCCAGCCCCGCATCGTGGAAGAGCCGCTCGGCAGCGAGCCGCGACGGCGATTCCGGCACCGGCAGAATCCACGCCCCTTCACGCAACTGCGCAAGCGGCACGCGCGCCGGCCCCTGTGGCCAGTGACGCGCCCCACCGACTACGCTGAGCGATTCGTTGAAGAGCACTTCGTGCGTCAGGGCGAAGGCGTTCGCGACAGGCAATGCCCGCTCGGGCAGACGGCCCACGACAATATCCAGATCGCCGCTGGCCAGCGCGGGGAAGAGTTGCGCGGTCGTCGCTTCACGCACTGTGACCAGTACGCCCGGGGTCCGCGACTTGAGCATCGCAATCGTGCGCGGGAGAAGATCCGCGGCGGCCGAGATGAGCGTACCGACGATGACGTGTCCACTGGTACCTGCGCTGAACGCATTCACTTCGTCCGTGAGGTAGCGCAGCTCGGCCATCAGCGATTTCACGCGATGCCCGAGCAGTTCGCCCAGTTCCGTAGGCTGCATGCCGCGATTACTGCGTACGAAGAGCGGTCCTTCGAAACACGATTCCAGCTCGTGCACGATCTTGCTCACGGCCGGTTGTGTGAGACCGGTTTCGTTGGCGGCGCGCACGAGCGAGCCCGTCTCGAGCACGCGATCGAACACCTGAAGCTGGTGGAACTTGAGCTTTCGTCCGAGATTGAGGGAGGTCCAGGGCAGCGAGCGCATCGGCGTGCCGTTCAGGCCGCCGCCGCGGAGCCGGACGGTATCACCGCCCCCGCCCCCGGCACGCCCTGCGCCGCGGGCGCCACCGACGCAGCCGCGTCAGACTCGGCAGGGTCGCCCGGCAGGAATGCGACGACGTACTCCTCCAGCATCGCGGCGTCCGGCAGGGACGCCGGATTGACATGATGGTTGACGAGGCATCCGTCGAACGTCAGCACAAGCATATCCACCAGACGCGCACGTCGCACGCTATCGCGCGCAAGGCTCGGTGCGACTGCCGCCAGCATGCCCGACAGATGCTCGCGAAACCAGCGCAGCAGCGATGCGTCGTACGGATCGCCCGGGCGGACGGTGGCCAGCGCCTGCACCAGGTTGTGCGAAAAGCCGTTGTCGAGTCTCGGCATCTGGACCAGCAGGCCGTCGAGCAGGGTGCGCATGCGGGCATGGGCGCCGTGTGCCGCCATCACCTCGGCTTCGAGCAAGGTAATGCGCGCCTTGAACCAGGTTTCGTAGACGCAGAAGAAGACCTGCAACTTTGCGGTGAAGTAGCTGTAGATGTTCGCGTGGGAAATGCCGGCACGCTTTGCGATCTGCACCATGGTCGTTTCGACATAGCCCTTGTCGAGAAACAGGGCATGCGATGCTTCCAAAATGGCCAGACGAATGTCTTCTTTCTTGACTTGTGGCATGGATAAGCTTGCGCGGATAGGCCGAGCACCTCAATCGATTTGTCTCAACAATCGCTGAATTCAGTACCGAACTTCAGCGGGCACAGTATGCCAGCGCAAACGCAGCTTGCGGCGAAAACTAAGCGCAAATACTCCCCCGGACTTTCCCGATGGTTTCAACGCATTCAGCGCGATTTGCGATGACAGACATCGCGTAATACGCCGCGTAATCGCATACTCCGCGCATTCCGCACCTTCCGGCATGAATGGCGGCTTTTAAAGCCGCCGGCCGAGACATTTCAAACTTGAACAATTTCGATGTCACGCTTTCGACAGCTCCGCTTTACGACGACATCCGCCCGCGGCGTCGCACAAGCACAGGAACATGCGCGATGGTGCGTGCGCCAGCGTCGCTGGTGTCGCCCTCCGCATCGTCAGAACGTCCACAATTTATTTCGGACTGCATTTTATATACCGATCGCACAGAAAGCACCGTGGAGCTCACAGGTTCGCGACCGTCACGCCCGACCCAAGGGCTTTACAAAGTCTTACAAGATCGGGCGACCCAAATACCGCAACTTGCGTCAAACCTAAATCAATCAGCGCTGGCGACAGACGCCATGAATACGAATACCGCGCAATACCGCATTGGACTGCGCATCGACCGTAAATGGATCGTGTATCAAGCCTGCGCCGTCAGCGACCGCTGTTATTGAACGGCAGGCGATGCCTGCGATTGCCCGGGGCCCGACGCCCCCCTCTTTGAAGGAGTCATGCGTCATGAAAACTACACAACGATGGATCTCGCACCTCTCCCGTCTGTCACGCTCGGCCGGCCCGGTACTCGCAGGGGCCGCATTGATCGGCACGCTGGCCGGCTGCGGCGGCATGACGCCACGCGAATCGCGTAATACGGCAGTTGGCGCCGGCGTCGGCGCCCTGGGTGGCGCCCTCATCTCCGGCGGCGACCTGGGCACGACCGTGGGGGGCGCCGTCGTCGGCGGCGTGATCGGTAACGTCATCACGGACGACCGCCGTCGCCGTTGATACCGGTCTCCCCGTCATCGGGCGGCTCCCCTCTCGTCAGCGCATCGCATCGCGAGGCCGATACCGCCGTCACTGTTCAACGAATCAGGAGAAGCGCGGCATGACATCTCAACAGACACCGCATCAACGTACGCTTCGAACCCTCGCGACACGGCGTACGGCGCGCCGGACACTCGCCGTCATCACGCTTTGCGCCAGCGCCGCCGCCCTGTCGCTCGTCGCGCTGCCCGGCCATGCACAGACGCGGACGCCGATGAACGGCGTCGTGCCGACGACACCTTCGGCGCCCATGCCTGCGCCGTTACCGGGCCCGGACTACGGCGACGCGTCGGATCAGAACGCAGCGCTCGGGCTGTACCTGCAACGCTCGTTCGACGCCATCGACACCAATCGCGATGGCAAGATCGACCGCAATGAATGGTCGGCCTATCAGCACAGCCAGTTGCAGGCGCGTCGCGCCACGTTCGAGCGCTATTTCAAGGCGGCGGACAAGGATGGCGACGGTTATCTGAGCCGCGACGAAACGGCGGCCGCCGAGCCGTTCCTCGATCGGCATTTCGAGCTGATCGACGCCAATCGTGACGGCAAGCTCTCGCCCGCGGAGATTCGCGCTTACTTCCGCCGTTACTATCACGAGCGCGCGCAAGCCGACGCGGCAACCACGAAACCCTGAGCCCCTCGCTCGGTAGCGCAAAAAAATACGCCACGGCATGCCGTGGCGTATTCGCTTGCGCGTCATGCGTGCGGCGTGTCACCGCCGCGCACAACAGGCACGTATTACACGTGGAAGAACTCGGCAATGAGCGCAGCACCGAGGAACGTACCGGCGTTCGCGAGGAACGACACGACCACGATGCGCCAGCCCAGACGACGGAACGCCGGCACATCCTTGGCGACCGACAGACCGGCGTACGTCAGCATGGGCGTCACCAACGAGAGGAAGTTGATCTTCCCGGTGAACTGCTCGACGATCGGCGCGAACGGGAAAGCCGGCGACGTCAGGAACATCGCAATGAGCGACACCCAGCACACGGCGGGCACCTTGCGGCGCGTGACGTAGTACAGCGCCTCGCCCACGATCACGGCACCGATCATGATGACCATGCCCGGCACGCCGTCGAGGAACGGCGTCTTGAAGGCGATGGTGTTACCGACCAGCGCCAGCGCACCCGAGAACACCCAGGCGAACAAACGTGCACCGAAATTCATTTCGACGGTGTGCGCCGTGCTCGCTTCCTTGAGTTCCTTGGCGGCGTCGGCATCGGCCACCGCAGCGGCTTCGGCGTTGGCGCGACCGCGGCGGCTCATGCGGCCCAGCACCGGCTCCATCACGCGGTAGCCCCACACGGCGAGCGGCAGCGAGATGAACAGCGTGAAGTACGTGCCGATGGTCGTCGTGATCAGGTTCGATGCGGCGGCGAACGTGGCCACTTCCTTGGCGACTTCCGGCGTTTGCTGCGCGGCGATGGCGCCGGCGGCAGCGGCCATCATCGAACCCGAGCCCACGCCGGCGCCCATGGCGAGCGAGTGCGGGTGGAACAGATTCAGGCTGGCGATGAAGCCCGCGAACAGCGAGATGAACACTGCGCCGAACACCGTGCCCGTCAGGTACTCGGCCAGCACGCCACGGCCTTCCGGCGAATCGAAGCCATACTTTTCACCGATGATGGCCAGGCTCGGCTCACGACCGACCGAGAACGTCGCTCCGATGGCCTCGCGCTTGATGCCGAGCATCAGCGCGACCGGCAAGCCCAGGATGATCGTGCCCACGAAATGGCCAAACTCCTGGAACACGAGCGCCCAACCGGCGGCCACGAGTTTGGGCAGCGAGCCCCCCACGAGCAGCCCCAGCTTGGCCACGAAGAGCAGTAGCGCCGGTTGCAGAATGGCGGACGCCTTGTGTTGCATCGGCAGGTTGATCTGCGCAAAACGCGGCAGACGCGCTTGCGACAAACCCAACGCCGCGCCGAGCAGCAACGCCCAGACCATCGGCAGCAACACGATCTTGCCGTGCCCCGCATTGATGCTGATCGCCCCGATCAGCTCCGCGATGACGAGAATCACGATTGCCCAAATATATAGGCGCACACCATCGCTGAAGGCGCCCCCTTGCGGTTGGCCCGCGCTTTTTTCCATGACTGCCATCTGGGTCTCCCCTGCACATGCTATTGAACCGGTCCGGTGCCGTCCGGTGACCCGGAAGGTGTACGAACATTTCGGTGGTTAAGGAAATTCGGCACGCCATCCGTCCGGTCCCCAGACCGTCGGACTTCCCCATGACGCCTGACGGCTCGCCAGGTTGGCACACCTCGGTGACAACAACAGCGTTCCGCGCCGAACCACCCGAGGGCGGCATTATACGCGGCCAAAATGGCCGTTTCGGCCCCGAATCTCACGGGCTGAAACGGCTCCGTACCGAGCGGGGTCTCACGACCGTCGCCCCGATCCAGCGCGCCCCCGTCGACGCGACGCCCCCGACGACCGAACGCATGACGACACCCCTTCCCCCCGGATGGCCCTACGCTCGCCGCGGACCAGCATCAGACGTAGCCAAACGGCGTGGCGGGGTTCGCCGCGGTCTCGACCCACACGCTCTTCGTCTGCGTGTACTCATACAGCGCTTCCATGCCGCTGGAGCGACCGTAACCGCTATGGTGGTAGCCACCGAACGGCGACGCCACGTTGATCGTCTTGTAGCCGTTGATCCAGAACGTACCGGCATTGACCTGCGCCGCCACACGGTGCGCGCGCGCGACATCCTGCGTCCACACCGCGCCGGCCAAGCCGAACTCGCTGTCATTGGCGATCGCCAGCGCCTCTTCCTCCGTGTCGAAGGGAATCGCCACGACGACCGGGCCGAAGATTTCGGTACGCGCCACGCCCATCGTATTGTTCGCGTCGGCCAGCACCGTGGGGCGCACAAAGAAGCCGCCATCGCTGCGCTGCTGCGTACCGGCCGCCAACCGGGCGCCGCCCGCGACGCCCGCATCGATCATGTTCATGACGTGTTGGTACTGGGTACGGTTGCAGATCGGACCGACCTCGGTCGTGTCGTCGAGCGGCTCGCCCACGCGGATCTTCTCCGCGCCGCGCGCAAGCATGTCGACCATCTCGTCGTACACGCCACGCTGCACCAGCAAACGCGAGCCGGCCACACAGCTCTGGCCTGCGCTCGAGAAGATGGCGGCCTGAGCGCCGAGGCAGGCGCGCTTCAGGTCGGCATCGTTGAACACGATATTCGCGGACTTGCCACCCAGTTCCAGCACGCTCGGCAGCAGGCGCTGCGCGGCGGCCGCGGCGATCTTGCTGCCCGTGGCGGGCGAGCCGACGAACACCACTTTCTTGACGACCGGATGCGAGATCGCCGCCTGACCGGTGGTGTGACCGAAACCGGCGAGCACGTTGATGAGACCGCGCGGCACGCCCGCCTGCTCGGCCAGTTCGGCCACCGCCAGTGAGCTGGCCGGGGTCAGTTCCGACGGCTTGAGCAGCACGCCGTTGCCCATGGCGATAGCCGGGGCAAGTTGCCAGCCGCACGTAAAGACCGGGGCGTTCCACGGCGTGATCTGCAACACCACGCCCATCGCTTCGCGACGCGTGTAGTTCAGGTGCGTGCTCGGTACGGGGATGACATCACCATAGAACTTGTCGGTCCAGCCCGCGTAGTACTCGAACATCTCGGCGACCTTGGCGACTTCACCGCGGCAGTCGCGAATCGGCTTGCCCGCGCCAATCGATTCGAGTTGCGCGAGCGCTTCGGCGTTTTCGCGGATCTTGCTGCCGACGGCCTGCATCACACGACCGCGCGCCGCATGGGTCAGCGCCCACCAGGTTTTCTGCGCGGCTTGCGCGGCGTGGGCCGCCTGGGCCACGACGGCGGCACCGGCGTCGCGATACGACAATACCGTCTGGCCGGTGGCCGGGTTCACGATCTCGATGTTCGCGTCACCCGTGCCTTCGAGCAGTTCGCCATTCACGAACGAGCCGAGGGTGGTGGCCTTGGGGAAGAACTTTGCGAATGCGCCGAGCAAAGCGGCGGCTTGTGGGTCTGCCATGAGAACACTCCGTGCGACGCGCCGCATCGGGCGCATCGTTTCGTCAAACAACAATGGAAAATCAAACGACCCGGCGTAATGCCGGAGCGGGCTGACGCGCGATCACGCCCGGCCCGGCTCGATGAACTGCACGATGCGATTGAAGTCCTCGTCATCGCCTACCGTTGCCGCGCTTGCGGCCCACAGACGACCGACTTCGGCCGAGAGCGGTCCCGTGGCGAGCGTGCCCGTCTGCTCGGCGAGTGCCATCGCCAGACGCACGTCCTTGCGCATGAGCTTCATCGTGAAACCGGAGTCGAACGCGTTGTTGAGGATCCACGTCGGGTAGTTGGTCTGTGTCACGCCGCTGCGGCCCGAGCCGGCATTCAGCCCCTCCAGCACTTGCGCCGGCGCTACGCCGGCGGCTTCGGCCAGACGCATCGCTTCGCCCGCCACGACCAGATGCGCCGCGCACATCAGGTTGTTGATCAGCTTGGTCACGTGACCGGCGCCCACGTCGCCGATATGCACGCGCTTGGCGGACATGGCGGCGAGCACCGGTTCGATCCGCGCGATGTCCTCCACCGAACCGCCCAGCACCATCGTGAGCGCGCCGTTCAGGGCGCCCTTCGGGCCGCCGGAGACCGGTGCGTCGACCAGCGCGATACCCTTCTCGCGCAGCGTGGCAGCCAGTCCACGCGTGCTTGCCGGATCGGCCGTCGAGGTGTCGATGACGATCAGGCCCTCGCGACCGTTCGCGGCAATCCCATCGGCGCCATTCACCACGGCCTCGACGACCTGCGAGGTCGGCAGCGACAGCACGAGGGCGTCGGCTTCGCGGGCCAGTTCGGCCACCGACGCCCGCAGTCCGACGCCCGCGTCGGCCAAGGCGCGACCGGCGGCCGGCGACGGATCGAAGCCGAGCACCGTGAAACCGCCGCGCTGCAACGACAGCGCCATGCCGCGTCCCATGTTGCCCAGTCCGACCACTCCGATGATTTTCATGTTGACTCCAGATTGACTGCGAGGATGACGTCTCCCCCTTGGGCGACATCGCGTTGCTTCGTCGGCCGAACGTGCCGGCCAACGCTTGGACATTGATTGGCAGTGTGGGATGAAAAAAAACGACGCTCAATGACAACGCTTGAAGATTTTTGTTCTAAAAATTAGTCTTTAGGGTATGACACCTGCCATCAACGAAAACCGACTGCTGTATCTGTTTGAAGCCGTCCAGTGCGGCACCGTGCGCGCCGCGGCGGACAGACTGGACATTGCCCCTTCGGCCGTCAGCCGTCAGATCGCCCTGCTGGAGGCCGAAATGGCGCTACCGTTGATCGAACGTCACAAACGCGGCGTCCATCTGACGCAGGCCGGCCGGTTGCTCATGGAGTATTACCGGGAACAGCGCGCACACCAGGAGGACTTGCTTGCCAAGCTGCAGGAGGTGCGGGGGTTGCGGCGCGGGCATATCCGGCTGGCGGTCGGCGAGGGGTTCGTCAGCGATCTGATGGGCGCGCCGCTGCAGTACTTCTGCAAGCGCTATCCGGACATCACGCTCACGCTCGATCTGGCGGGAACCAACGAAGTCATGCGGCGGGTCGCGGAAGACGATGCGGACATCGGGCTGGTCTATAACCCCCCGATCGAACCCAAGATCGTGTCGCGCGCGCAGATGCGCCAACCGGTGCACGCGATCGTCGCGCCCGACTCGCCGCTCGTAGAGCGGTGTCGCGCGGCCGGGGGACTCAAGCTCGACGCGCTCTACGACGTGCCGCTCGCCCTTATGCATGGGGCGTATGGCACCCGCCAGTTGATGGCGCTGGCCGAGCAGTCGGAAAAGTATCGGCTGACGCCCGCGGTCACGACCAACTCGATTTCCGTGCTCAAGCATTTCGTGCGCGCCGGACTGGGCGCCACATTCCTGCCCGCGTTTGCCGTGTCACAGGAGATCGAGGCCGGCGAGCTGCGCGCGCTGCCGATCGATCACCCGATTCTCAATCAGGCCGAAGCCCATCTCGTCACGCGCACAGGCCGGCGGCTGTCCGGCGCGGCCAACCGCTTGCTGACCCATTTGGCGAGCAAGATGGAAGCGTTTGGCGCCCCGGACTGACGTGAACGGCCAACGTCGACGGGCATGGACCCGGTCGCCGCGTTGCCCGGCTTCGGTTGCTGGCACGCAACAATCGCCGTATTAAGCCTTTCCCCGATGTTGCGCGCGGGGGAATTCGTCTATAAATGAAGCCATCCGGGCGATAACGGCTCGTTGCGTCGCAGTCCATGACATGCGAAGCATCGCCTGCCGCCTCGCCAGCCGAATCCGGTCGTATGGCCGCGTGTGCGCCTGTATTGGCGCCGCCCCGCCGACGACGCTACGCCAGTGGACTGCCATGACGATGAACTCTGACAACCAGAGCGTGACGGCATCACTCGCAACCGCCCGCATGCCCCCATGCGGCGCCCGTTGCCCAGGCGTGCCCGCTTCCCGATGCTTTGTCACTCGTAACGAATTTTCAGGCTTTTCAAGCTTTTCCGACGACATCTCGTGTTGTCTTCGCTTGGACGCTGTGCGACGACGACGGTCATAACCGCGCAAGAAGGTGCGGGGCAAAACGCAACTGGGGAGCAGACCATGAAAAAGAAGCTCATCGCAGCGAGCCTGCTTTGCAGCATCGGCACGTTTGCGCACGCGCAGTCGAGCGTGCAACTTTATGGCCGCGTCGATGGCGGCTTTCAGTTCATGAACCACCTTCAGGACGGCAACGGCGGCACCGTCTCGCGCTGGAGCGCGCAAGGCGGCGACTACGGCACGAGCCTGTTCGGCCTGCGCGGCTATGAGGATCTCGGGCAAGGATTGCATGCGGTATTCAACCTGGAAGGCGGCTTCCAGTTGATGAACGGCTTCAACAACAATGGCGCGGGTTCGATCTTCGACCGGCGCGCGCTGGTCGGCTTCAACTCCCGCTCGTGGGGGCAACTGACGATCGGGCGAAATCTGTTCATCAGCAACGGGGTCTGGGACTTCGATCCATTCCAGCAGCAAGCCTTCTCCTCGGCGTCGCTCGTGCGCGGGCGTAACTGGCCGCAGGCGAGCAACACCGTCAACTACCAGAGCCCGAACTGGTACGGCTTCGACGTGGCGGGCCAATACGCGTTCTCCAACATCGCCGGGCAGTTCAACAACGGGCGTGGCATGGGGGCCCAGTTGACCTACACGCATGACCGGTTCCAGTTGCGCGCCTTGTATGACGAAATTCGCGATAGCACGGGGCGCTTCACTGATGTCTTCGCCACGTCGCGCGAGTACTTCGCCGGCGCGAATGTGTTCCTGAACCGCTTCACGATTTCACTCGGCTACACGCATATGTCCGCGCCGGACGCGCCCGCGCCCGACTTCGCCACGCGTGCCGACCATTACTGGGCCGGCGTAAGGTATCAAGCCACCCCGGTTTGGGCCGCTAATGCGGCGGTTTATCATGTCAACGTGCCGGGCGGCTTCGGCAACGCGACGATGTTCGAGGTGGGCACGACGTACAGCCTGTCGAAGCGCACGTTCCTGTATGGCACCCTCGCTTACGTGAAAAACAGTTCGAACCAGAACTTCTCGGTCGCGGCCATTCCGAGCGACTCGCTCGACAACCCGCCCGCAGGGAAAGGCCAGACCGGCGCCTATGTCGGCGTGTCGCATTCGTTCTGATCAGGCGGCGTAGTAGCGAGCCCCCGGGCGCGAGATGCGAAAAAGCCGTCCGGCGCATTGCCGGACGGCTTTTTCCTGACGATAAGTAGCGGGGGTTTCGACCCAAATGTATTCGGCCAATAACGCATCGATCATGACTGCGCGATGCGCGATCTGAATCGTCTTCGGAGGCGATCTGCGCTTTCCCCTTGCGAGGAAAGCGTCTTGCCGACTTCCTTAGAACCGATACTTAGCCGAGATACCGCCACCCATCGCGCTTTCGCCCTTGCGCACGCTGACGTTGCCGCCCACGCGCACTTCCAGTTGCTTCTTGATCTGCATGTCCACACCCAGATCCGCCGCGATGATGTCCCGGCCCAACTTCGGCCCCTTCACCGTGAAGTCACGCGGCGCGCCGTAGATCGCATTCGTCAGGCGGCTCTGCGTGTTGCCGAACTCGTGCTCGTACGACAGGCGCAGCGACGGCGCCACCTTGCCGCCCGCAAAGCTCGCCACTTCGCTCCACAGTCGTACGCCCAACACCCCGCGCGTCGAGGTCTGCGTTTGCGATCCCACCTTCAGGCCGTCGTTACCCTGGCCATCCCGGTTCGTTTCGTCGAACGCGTTCAGACGCGTCGAGGCCACGCGCACGCCCACCGACGGATCGATGTTCACGCCCGACACCCCAAAGCGCTTACCCACCTCGCCGAACATCCCGAACGTCTGACCGCTCGTTTTGCCCGTCAAGCGGGCCGACGCATTGCGCGCCGCCACCGTGCGATCCGTCTTCACGCTGTGATTCGTGTACGACAACGCGCCGTTCACGAACCAGTTCGCGCTGCTCAGGTGCGATCCGTACAGGCCCACGCTCACGCTGTTGACCTTCGACTCGCCCGGCATGCCCTTCGCCTTCGACTCCTGGTTGCCCAGGCCCATCGACGCGCCCACCAGCGTATTCTGGCCCACCCGCTTGTCGATACCGATCGCGCCGTCCAGGCCCTTCACGTCGAACGACATGCCGTCGCCGCGCTGGCTCGCGTTGCCGCCCTTGAACGAGGCCCAACCCGCGATGCCGTTGTCCGCCGCCATCGCGCCGTTCGCCGTCTTGTCGTCGAACATCGTGCCACCGGCGATCATGCGCGTTTGCATGCCGCGCTGGAATGACGTAGCCGACCCTTGCGCCGTCGTCGCGTTGTTCACCAGCGACTCACCCGAGAGCAGACGCGCCGAACGACGTTGCTCTTCGGAACCCGCCGTTTGCAACGCCATGGCCGACAGCACGCTGCCCCCGATCTTGCCCAAGGCCAGATCGCCCAACGCCACGCCGTCGACCGAGGCCAGCACCGCTTGCTCGTTGGCGTTGTAACCGCCGTCTGCCCCGAGGAAATTCACTGCACTGGTTTCGGTAATCGTCACTCGACCGCCGGTATTGCCATCGGTGCCGCCATCGGCACCATCGCCAGTCGCGATGCTGCCGAACTCGACTTCACCGATCTGCACATCGGCGTCGCCCGGCGCATCCACGACCGTCACTTGCTGCTTGAGCAGATCGGCGACTTCGATGCCGTCATCGACGGCGACGTTGATCTTGGTCGCGCGGAAATCGCTGCTTTCCGAGACTTGAATCGCGCCGAACGCCAGGTCTTCACCTTGCTTCGCAACACGCGAGTTGATCTTCGCCCCCTCGCTCGACGCGTACTTGCGCACGGCCAGCTTGTTCGTACCGAGTTCAATCGTGCCGGCATTCGTGATGTCGGTCACGCCGCTGACGTCTGCGCCCAGCGCAACCGTACCCGCACTGGCAACGCTCACGGTGCCCGAGCCCATCGCATTGGCGTGCGCCGCCGTCAACGTACCGGCCTCGATCTCCATGCGCTTGACGGCGCTTTGGTCGTTGGTCAGCGTCAGGTTGCCGTTACCCACCTTGACCACTTGCAGGTGGGTGGGTGGATCGGAGATCGCGTCGGCTTGGTGGCTCAACGGCGCGTCGCCCAGCGCGAGCGGCTGTTTGTTGAACGTGTCCAGCCTGACCGTAACGTCGTCACTATCCGACACTGCAGCCTTGACGCTCAGAATGCGGCCGTCGAACACGTCGTCTTGATGCAATGCGCCGAGGCGAATCGTGGTCTCACCGGCAACAACTTCGCCGCTGCCCGTCAGCGAGCCGATAGTGAGCGCTTTGACAACGGGATCGCTCGGCTCCGCCGCGGGAAGCGCAATCGCCGACACGTCCAGAGAACCGCCCACGAGGTTGATGGTCGCTTCGCCCGCGACCGTGCTGCCTGACATCGTGACTTCACCGGCGTTTGTCAGCGTCATGCGCTGCAGCTTCGTATCGGCGATGTCCAGTGTCGCGCCGCCAAGGTTAATGACTTCCGCCTTGCCGCCCTCGGATTGATTGCTGAGCGTCGTCTTGCCGGCATTCAGCAACGCCAGATTCTGAAGCTTCGACTTGTCGAACGATGCGAGTCCAAAATTGACGACCGTCGCGTCGCCCGCCGAGGCATCACTGACCGTCAGCTTCCCAGCGGCGGCAACGCCAAGCCCGGATTTCGGATTCGCCAGCAGGGCGGCATCGACATCGCCCTGGGTCACCGCCATGCCGACAGTGATCTGGCTGTTGCCTGCATTGGCGTTCGTTCCGAACACCAGTTCGCCACCGTTGTTGAGTGCAATCGTTGCCGATCCGGCGCTGGTGCCTTCATTGAACTGGATCTTTCCGTTTGCACCGGTCGCGGACAGCGCAACGTTCTCCGCGTAGATGGCACCGGTCTGATTCTCACCTTGCGCGGCGAAGGTCAGCGCGCCCCCCTCGACGACCGAAATGGACAGATCGCCCGCACCCTCGATGGCACGATGAACGATCAGTTCCTTACCCGTACCGGCGACGAGAACGTCATGATCGGCGCCTTCGGCGACGTAAAGCGTACCCACGTCCCGTTTGCCTCCGACGACACCGTGGATCGCATCCGACGACCTCCCGGAGGCACTCGTGATCTCCAGCGTGGTGTCGGCGCCGATGACGGCATGCGTATCGGAATTCGCTTCGTCCCCCATGAAGTTGGTCAGATGCTTGTCGTGCCAAGTCAAACGCGCGACTTGCTTCTCAGCATTCGGCGTGGCCGCGTCCAGTTGACGCGTATTCTTGAGCGCCGTCAGTGCCGCCTCTGTCCCGGCGGCTTGCACACGCGCCTGCTTCAGTGCCAACAAATCGGCCGAGCGTTGCAGCGGCGTGACGGCATCGGCACTCGCCTTTGCAAAAGTGGCGTGCTTGTTGATCTCGGTTGCGAGGTCACCGTATGCTTCTGCCCGCCCAGCATGTTTTGCCTTCGCGGCCACATCGATCCTCGACTTCAGCGTCGCGAGCGCCGTCTTTTTTGACAATCCGTCAGTGGAAATGGAAGCATCGGCAGTTTCAGTGAGAATGGAACCGACGGCGGCACTTACGAATTCAAGCGCCAAGCTCTTGTCACTCCACGTAGCCGTGGAATCCATGACGGCGGAGGCGGCTTCCATTTGCTCAGCCATACGTTCCGCAAGTCGCCGCGTGGCAATGGCCTTTTGGAGTTCGGGCGTCACAGCCTTGGCATCGGTATCAATTTTTCCCAGACGAGCGGTGCGATCCTCCTGCCATTGTTTCTGCCCGGTTTGCGCCGCAGCATACCCCGGCAGTGCTGCTGCGGTCACTACGGCCGCGACGGCCATGCAAATCTTTGTCTGACGCAGCGCGCTCGACTTCGGATGGTTCTTTTGCATTCGATAATCCATAAATTAATTCGTGAAAAGTGACGAATTGCTCCATCACGCTCCAGACACGACACGACGGCGTGCGTCAAGGCTCACGAAGTCTAAAATTCGGATTATCGAAATCGACGCAAAGTCATTGAGTTTTGGTACTTAACCCAAGAAAACAATCCATCAATAAGTTGGGATAATTCTTTAAATATTCAAAATCAAAAAAGAAGAAGGTCCCAATAATTCAAGACATCCCATCATTAAAATCCCAATCATGCGAAGCATGCGACACGCAAACAACGGATATCGAAACCAAGCGGGAGATATCCCAACGAAAAATTTCTGCTCGGCATCATGCGTTTTGCACCGCGTTCCGGCCGGACAATGCGAGCCGAATGCCTATACCCAGCGCCAATAAAAAAACCCGCCGCGCTCTCTCAGGCACGACGGGTTTCTTCACTTCCGCTTGGTCACAACAGGACGATTCTTCGCCCGCCTGACGTGGGTACGCAGGCTCAGAAGCGATACTTGGCCGAGATACCGCCACCTAGCGCGCTCTCGCCCTTGCGCACGCTGACGTTCCCTAAAGCACTGGGAGTGCCATAAAAAAACCCGCCGTGCCCTTTCAGACACGACGGGTTTCCTGTCCTTCTTTACAGCAAACGGGCCTTACGGTCGCCAGCGCAAGCTCATACGCGCTCTCGCATCGCCGTCGACTCAGGCCACCGGCTTACGCTTGGGCTTGACATCGGTGCTGTCGATTTCCTCGAGCACATCGCGAAACTCGGCAATGTCCTCGAAGCTGCGGTACACCGACGCAAAGCGAATGTACGCAATCTTGTCGAGCCGCTTCAATTCGCGCATCACCAATTCGCCAATACGCTGACTCATCACCTCGCGCTCCGCACCGGCCAGCAGCTTGTATTCGATGCGCGCAATTGCGGCATCCATCGCTTCGGCACTCACAGGGCGCTTGCGAATCGCCAACTGCATGCTGGCGCGCACCTTCGCGCGGTCGTACTCGGCGCGGCTGCCGTCTTTCTTGACGACCGCCGGCATCGCTAGCTCGACACGCTCGTACGTGGTGAAACGCTTGTCGCACGCCGGGCATTTCCGGCGCCGCCGGATGGCGGCGCCATCTTCCGCTTCACGCGAGTCGATGACCTGCGTGTCGTCGTGACGGCAGAACGGGCAGCGCATGCGGGCGGCGTCCGGGGCTTAGCCGTAGACCGGGAAACGCTTCGTCAACTCAGCCACTTGTGCGCGCACACGAGCCAGGTTGTCGGCGTCTTCCGGGTTTTCCAGCACGTCGGCGATCAGGTTGCCGACGAGTTCGGCTTCAGCTTCCTTGAAACCGCGCGTCGTCATGGCCGGCGAGCCCAGACGCACGCCGCTCGTCACGAACGGCTTTTCCGGATCGTTCGGAATCGCGTTCTTGTTCACAGTGATGTGCGCTTCGCCCAGCGCCGCTTCCGCGGCCTTGCCGGTGATGTTCTTGGCGCGCAGGTCAACCAGCATCACGTGCGATTCGGTCTTGCCCGACACGATACGCAGGCCGCGCTTGACCAGCGTCTCGGCCATCACGCGGGCGTTCTTCACGACTTGTTCCTGGTACGCCTTGAATTCCGGCGACGCGGCTTCCTTGAACGCGACGGCCTTGCCGGCGATCACGTGCATGAGCGGGCCGCCCTGGATGCCCGGGAAGATGGCCGAGTTGATCGGCTTCTCGAACTCGGCCTTCATCAGAATCACGCCGCCGCGCGGGCCGCGCAGGCTCTTGTGCGTGGTCGTCGTCACGAAGTCGGCATGCGGCACCGGGTTCGGGTACACACCGGCGGCGATCAGACCGGCATAGTGCGCCATGTCGACCATGAAGTACGCGCCGACCGACTTGGCGATCTGCGACATACGCTCGAAGTCGATCCTCAAGGCGAAGGCCGAGGCGCCCGCCACGATCATCTTCGGCTTGTGCTGCTGCGCGAGCTTCTCGGCAGCGTCGTAATCGATGTCTTCGTTCTCGTTCAGGCCGTAGCTCACCACGTTGAACCACTTGCCCGACATGTTCACCGGCGAGCCGTGCGTGAGGTGGCCACCGTGCGCCAGGCTCATGCCCATGATGGTGTCGCCCGGCTTGAGCATGGCGAAGTACACGCCCTGGTTAGCCTGCGAGCCCGAGTTCGGCTGCACGTTCGCGGCTTCGGCACCGAACAGCGCCTTCACGCGATCAATGGCCAGTTGTTCCACGATGTCGACATACTCGCAACCACCGTAGTAGCGCTTGCCCGGATAACCTTCCGCATACTTGTTGGTCAGTTGCGAGCCCTGCGCTTCCATCACGGCCGGGCTGGTGTAGTTTTCCGATGCGATCAGCTCGATGTGGTCTTCCTGACGCTGATTTTCTTTCTGAATCGCAGCCCAAACGTCGGGATCGACGGAGGCAACGGTGGATTTCGATTTGTCGAACATGGCGTTTCCGTTGAATTGAACAGATTTTCCGGGAGGGGATGGCGCAGCGCATCTTCCTTTGTGCTTCGGAAGACGATAGACAGGGCAGCACCAACCATCACGGCTGCCCAGGCGAACGGCAAATAAGACCCCGGCGCTTCCCGGTGGGTTGCTCCACCTCGGGCACACAAGGCTGTGCACCCTAATCGCCAGTCACGCGGGGTTTGTGGCGTCGATAGTTTATGCGAGCTTGCGACGTTAGGCAACCGGGGCAAACGCACGTCAATCGGCGCCGCGCACCAAATTGGTGCCATTCGCCGAGGCGGCTTGACAATGGGTCGGACGGCCCGATCCGACGGGCTCACACACGATCGCGTTCGGCTGCGGCCGAACGCAAAAAGGGCGCCTGATGCGCCTCGATGGCGCGGGCGCGCGTCGGGTACAGTTGTGTCCACGCCTGTGCGGCCCAGGCGCCACCCAGCCGGGTCACGAGACGGTCGCGTCGCGCCAGGAGGTGGGGCACGATTCCGCTCCAGTCCTCGGCCGCCGCGGCCACCTTGGCAGCGACCGATGTCGCGCGGACCAAGTCCTGGGCATCGTCCACCCAAGGCGCGATGTGGTGCGCCGAAATTCGCCCGAGGCGGAAGGCCATCTCGGCCGCCAGTGCCCGAACCCCCGTCGGATTCTTCAGTTCGTCGAGCACCGTCTTGCTGTCGACGGTCTGTGTCAGCCCGGCCAACCGCCGCACGAATGCCGTGGAAGGTTCGCCAAGGCGATACGGCATCAAATCCGACAGCGCGCCCTGAAAGCCCGCATCGAGGCAGGCCCGGAAATCGACCGTCATCATGTAGGGCAAGTCGTTCTTGTCTCGCCAGACACCGACGTTTTCCATGACGGCGTGGAAAAGATTCCGATCGCCCAGCCACAGCGCGGCGACGTACTGACGCTCCAATGCGCATCGATAGACTTCGGGGAGCCAAGCGCAGAGCACGCCGCGCATTTCGTCGCGTGTGCGTGTGGCGTCGGTATACGCCTGTGCCGGCGCGCCAGCGAGCGCATGCAGTGGTGCACCGCCGGACTGCGCAAGTACTTGCGCCATTTGCCGTCCGGCCGCGCGGGCGCCGTCTCGAGCACGCTCACACGCATCGCCCCCACCGCCGCGCGCACTCGGCGAGCTTTGCGCGCCATCTGCCGCGTCGATCGCGCGCAGCGCGGCCTCCCCCTCCAACCATTCCCCCAATGGCCGGTACACGGGAAGATACGTCGTCGCCAGGTAGATCCGCTCAGGCGCCTGGGTTCCATCGAATGCCAGCGAACATCCCCGCACCAACACGGCCGTCGGTGTCGCCAGGCCCAACGCGCCGAACAGGCGAGAGGCAAGCCACGCTCGCGTGGCATGCCCAGCGCTCGGGAACGCCGTCACCACGTATTGCGGTGCTTGCGCGTCCGCTTCGAACGATAGTCGAACAGCCGCACTGGGGGCCCCTGCCGGAAGGACCTCGTGCACGCGCCGCGCGGTAGAAAAATCGTAAGGTCCGATGGGCGGCAGCGGCGTGCCGCTACCGTCATGTCCGGTGACTGCCCCGAACGTTCCAAGTGGTCCGGCTTCCGGCAATAATCCGGCACGCGTCGGCCCAGCGGCCGTGGGACTGGCAGGGGAGCCTGCGGCATGGCCCCTGAAGGGATAAGCATTGACGTCCATCACGACCCTCCTTCGTCGTATGCCGGGGCTCCGGCGCGCGCAGCGCCTGCCGACCGACCTGGTTGAGATCGGCCGATCTTGCTGCGCCACCGGACGTCAAGCTTTCGAAAACGAGGCAAGTTCGGACAAATCCGCCGCGCGTCAGAGCTCGATCTTCGTTCCCAGCACGGCGAGGAACTGCGCGATCCACGCCGGATGCGCGGGCCAGGCGGGGGCGGTCACCAGCTTGCCGTCGGTATGCGCCTCGTCGATCCCGATCTCCATGTACTTCCCGCCGGCCAGCCGCACCTCCGGCGCACAGGCCGGATACGCCGAACACTCGCGCCCTTCGATCACACCGGCCGCCGCCAGCAACTGCGCCCCGTGACAGATCGCGGCAATCGGTTTGTCGCTCTCGGCAAAATGTCTGACGATCTCGACGACCTCATCATTCAACCGCAGATATTCCGGCGCGCGGCCACCGGGAATCACCAGCGCGTCGAAGTCGGCGGGAGACAGTCCGTCGAATGTCGCATTGAGCGTGAAGTCGTGACCGCGCTTCTCGCTGTACGTCTGATCGCCTTCGAAGTCGTGAATCGCAGTGCGCACCTTGTCGCCCGCCTTCTTGCCGGGGCAGACCACTTCCACCCGGTGACCCACGGCCATGAGTGCCTGCACGGGCACCATCAGCTCGTAGTCTTCGACATAGTCGCCTGCCAGTACCAGAATCCGCTTCTTGCCCATATGACTCTCCGTTCAGAGAAAAGATGGAAGGGAAACCGCTCCTCCATGTTACTCAATTCCGGTGACGTCGCCGCGACAGCCTTCGATACCCCGACCGTCATCGACGAACGAAAAAAAACCGCGTGCCGAAGCACGCGGTGTCAAGCCGGCGCAAAACGCCGTCGGTCAAGCCGAGGTTCGCGCCACACCCTCTGCCGGGTGCTGCGCGAGCCGATATCGTCAGTCGTCAGTCAATCAGTAGGTTTCCAGATGCAGACGCCCTTCCGTCTTCATCCGTTGCCAGAGGGCCTGCCAGTCGAGCCCGGCGTCGCCCGCGATGGTCTGCAGCACTTGCAGCACGCCGTCCTCCATGCCCTTGAGCCCGCACACATAAATGTAGGTGTGGTCGTGACGCAGCAGCGCCGCCACATCGGCCGCGCGCTCGCGCATGGCGTCCTGCACGTAGCGCTTGGCCTGTCCTGGTGTACGCGAGAAGGCCAGATTCGTGTCGATGAAGTCCTTCGGCAGGTTGAGCAGGGGGCCGAAGTACGGCAGCTCGCCCTGCGTGCGCGCGCCGAAGAACAGCATGAGCTTGCCGGTCGCGCCCTTCAGACGGCGACGACGACGATACTCGGTCATCGCCCGCATCGGGGCCGCCCCCGTGCCGGTGCAGATCATCAGCAGGTGCGAATCGGCGTGGTTCGGCATCAGGAACGTACTGCCGAACGGGCCCATCACGTTCACCACGTCGCCCTTCTTCAGATCGCACAGGTAGTTCGAACACACCCCGCCAACCGCCTGCTCCTGGTGATCCTTCGTCACGCGTTTGACCGTGAGCGCCAGGTTGTTGTAACCGGGCCGCTCGCCGTCGCGCGGCGACGCAATCGAGTACTGTCGCGCATGGTGCGCCCGCCCGTCGCCCGACGTGCCCGGCGGAATGATGCCGATCGACTGTCCTTCGAGCACCGGGAACGGCTGCTTGCCGAAGTCGAGCACGATATGGTGGATGTCGCTCTCGGTGCTGGCGTCGGTCAGGCGATAGTTGCCGACCACGGTCGCCTGTACCGGCGCCTTGTGGTTGTACAGATTGACATAGGGCTTGGCGGCGGACCACGGCGGCACGACAGAGCCGCGCACGAAATCCGAGCCGGCGATGACGGGCTCGGGGACGTCGGCCGACGCACCGCCAGCCACGCCCGGCGCCGCCTCGCCGATCGTGCCCTGACCGGCGAGCGCATCGTCCTGCACGGGCAACTCGTCCCACGTGAGCTGGTCGTCGACAGCATACGCGTCGGCCTTGAGCACATCGCGCCAGTTGTCGATGGCCCCCGTCGGGCACGGCGAGATACACGCCATACACCCATTGCACGTGTCCGCGCGCACCACGTAGTTGTTCTCGTCGTGCGTGATCGCGTCGACCGGACACGTCTCCTCGCAGGTGTTGCAGCGAATGCAGATCTCCGGATCGATCAGATGCTGCTTCAGAACTTCGACCGGAACGGGGCCGTTCATGATGCTGTCTCCTTGTGGGATGGCTCGCGCCTGGGCTCTCGTTGGCCTTAGTTGAAGCGCACGTACTCGAAGTCGATCGGCTGGCGGTTGATGCCAAGCGGGGGCGGCGCGATCCAGTTGGCAAACTTGCCCGGCTCGGTCACGCGGCCCATGAGCGACGCCACATACGCGCGATCTTCCGCCGACGGCAGCCACTCACGCTCATGCGCAGCCCATTCGGCCTCGCTCACCACACGGCCGTCCGGCGACACGCGCACGCCCGCGAATGTGCCGATCTGACGATTGAATGCCTTGTGCGGGACGCTAAGGCGGAAGTCGATACCGGCCTTCTCCAGCACCTTGTTCCAGCGATTCACCCCCGCGACCGAGTCCTTGATGTAATCGTCGCGCAGCACTTCGTTCATCGCGTTGAGCATCGGCACCTCGCGCTCGACGAGCTTGCCGTTGTCCACGTCCAGCAGCCGATACATTTGACCGTTGAGCTGATGGTCGTCGTCGCGCTTACCCTCTTCGTAGCGGCCCTTCAGGCCCGAGCTGTAGAAGATGGCCGCGTTCGACGACTGATCCGCACCGAACAGGTCGATCGTCACGGAGTAGTGGAAGTTGACGTAGCGCTGAATCGTCGGCAGATCGATCACGCCCGCTGCCCGCAGCTTCGCGACGTCATCGGTCTTCAATTCGTTCATCACTTGCGCCGTGCGAGCGATCACGCGCGAGACGCCCGACTCGCCCACGAACATGTGGTGCGCCTCTTCGGTCAGCATGAACTTCGTGGTGCGCGCGAGCGGGTCGAACCCCGACTCGGCCAGTGCCGAGAGCTGGAACTTACCGTCGCGATCGGTGAAGTACGTGAACATGTAGAACGCCAGCCAGTCCGGCGTCTTCTCGTTGAACGCACCGAGAATTCGCGGATTGTCTTCGTCGCCCGAGCGGCGGCCGAGCAGCGCTTCGGCTTCTTCACGGCCGTCGCGGCCGAAGTAGCGATGCAGCAGGTAGACCATTGCCCACAGATGGCGGCCTTCTTCCACGTTCACCTGGAACAGGTTGCGCAAGTCGTACATCGACGGCGCCGTCAGTCCGAGGTGACGCTGTTGCTCGACCGACGCGGGTTCCGTGTCGCCCTGCGTGACGATGATGCGACGCAGGTTCGCGCGGTGTTCGCCCGGCACGTCCTGCCACGCAGCTTCGCCCTTGTGCTCGCCGAAGTGGATCTTGCGATCGGCTTCTCCCGGCGTGAGGAAGATGCCCCAGCGATAGTCCGGCATCTTCACGTGATCGAAGTGCGCCCAGCCGCCCGGATCCACGCTTACCGCCGTGCGCAGATAGACGTCGAAGCCGTGCGAGCCTTCCGGCCCCATGTCGCCCCACCAGGACAGGAAATTCGGCTGCCACTGTTCAAGCGCACGTTGCAGCGTGCGATCGTCCGACAGGTTGACGTTGTTGGGGATCTTCTCGCTGTAGTTGATCGAAGCCATCGTGGGAATCCTCGTGTCTCGTACGTATTCTGTGTAAAACGACTTGTTCGGTCCTGCCACCGCCCGGCGTTCGTCACCGGCGACGTTGCAGCCCATTCGTCAGACGCGGTTCGGATCGAACTGCGCCTTGTTGCCCTTGCCGTAGACCTTGAGCGCGCCCTTCTCGCCCACGGCGTTCGGACGGATGAAGATCCAGTTCTGCCACGCCGACAAACGGCCGAAGATGCGGGTGTTCATCGTCTCCTTGCCGTTGAAGCGCAGGTTCGCTTCGAGGCCGGTGAGCGCGTCGGGCGACATGGCCGCGCGCTCCTCGATCGCGATGCGGATTTCGTCCGGCCAGTCGAGATCGTCGACGGCGGCCGTGACCAGCCCGAGGCGTTCCGCCTCATCGGGGCGCACCTGGCGGCCAATCGTGGCGCGCACGGCGTCGAGTTCCGCCGCGTCTTCATAGAAGCGCCGTGCCAGACGCGATTGATCGGTGACCATCGGCAACAGGCCGAAGTTGACTTCGGTGAGCGTGATTGCCGGTTCGTCTTCCTCGCTGGCGGGCAGCGCCGCCATGTACGTGCGGTCGGCCGCGAAGGCGAATTCGGCCAGCGTGCCGGTGAAGCACGAATCCGGTTCGATCAGCGCGAAGAGCGAGCGTGAGGACACGTCGATACGCGCAAACGTGCGGCGCAGCATGCCGATGGTCTCGCGCACCAACCAGTGATCCTGATGGGCCAGCAGCGATGCATCAGCCGCCAGCACGTGTTTCGCCTCGCCCTCGGTGCGCAACAGCCACGTGCCGATATCGAGTTCGTTCGTGCGCAGATTGAGAATGGCGTCGTCGAGTTCGCGCGCCATTTTCAGCGGCCACCAGTTCACGCCGGCGGCCTCGATACCGGCGATGTCGGCCGGCGGCGTGGACTTCGGCGCCTTCACGGTGAGGCTGGCGGTGCGGTTGGCGCGGTCGATTTCCACGTCGACGAATTCATAGCGGATCGCGTCCGGCTCGTCGGTGCGCTCCAGGCGCGTGAGCGTCACACCCTTGCCGCCCGGACGGTCGCTGCCTTGAGCGAGTTCTAGCGCACGCGCCGACACCGTTTGTGCGAATTGCGCGGGCTTGACGACTTCGTCGACCAGGCGCCATTGCTTGGCACGCTCGCCGCGAATGCCCTCGACGACGGTGCAGAAGATGTCGGCGCGGTCGTTGCGCACGTGACGCTTGTCGGTCAAGCGAGTCAGGCCGCCGGTGCCCGGCAGCACACCCAGCAGCGGCACTTCCGGCAGCGAGACCGACGACGAACGGCCGTCGACCAGATAGATCTCGTCACAGGCCAGCGCCAGCTCGTAGCCGCCGCCCGCACACGCGCCGTTCACGGCGGCGAGGAACTTCAGACCGGAATGGCGGCTGGAATCCTCCAGACCGTTGCGCGTTTCGTTGGTGAACTTGCAGAAATTGACCTTCCACGCATGCGTGGACAGGCCGAGCATGAAGATATTCGCACCGGAGCAGAACACGCGGTCCTTGGCGCTCGTGACGACCACCGTCTTCACTTCCGGGTGCTCGAAGCGGATGCGCTGAACGGCATCGTGCAGTTCGATGTCCACACCGAGATCGTACGAATTGAGCTTGAGCTTGTAGCCTTCGCGAATGCCGCCGTCTTCCGAGATATCGATGGCGAGCGTCGCCACCGGGCCTTCGAAGCTCAGTTTCCAGTGCTTGTACTGCGTGGGATCCGTACGATAGTCGACGTGGGGTTTGCCGAACATGATTGCCTCCAACACGAATAATGATCTTGTTGGATTGCAATATAGTGCAGCACAACTACACCGTCAACTAGTTTTCCAAACAAAAATGAATTATTTTGCATTCCCATGAAGGTCAATCTGACGACAATTGCACGGCGAGGCGGCCGCGCAGTTGCAGATAGGCGTCGGCCAGCACCCGCCCGCCGGTGTCGAAGCTCATATCCGCCTTGGCATAGAAGTCTTGGCGGCCGGCCAGAATACGCTTGAGGTCGTCCATCGCTTCCGCATTGCCCGACATTGGACGCAGATCGCCCTGCGCCACCACCCGCTTCATATGCTCTTCGGGCGACGCCTGCAGCCATACCGTATAGCAGTGCGTGAGCAGGAAGTTGAAGGTCGCCGCGTCGCTCACGATACCGCCCGGCGAGGCGATCACGGCACGCGGATGCTCGGCCACGACGGCTTCGAGCGCACGCAACTCATAGCGGCGATAGGCGCTCGCGCCATAAAGCGAGTAGATCTCCGACGGCGGGCACCCCGCCAGTTGTTCGATCACGCGATTGAGTTCGACGAACGGGACATGCATGTCGTCGGCGAGCATGCGGCCCAGCGTCGACTTGCCCGCACCCCGCAACCCGATCAACGCGATGCGGCCACGCCGATCCGGGTCGCGCTCGCTCCCGGCAAACAGCTCGCTGAGCGCCTGACGCGCACGCGTGAGCGCCTCGCCGTCGCGCCCGTGCAGAATTTCCCGAATGAGCAACCATTCCGCTGACGACGTCGTCTCGTCGCCCACGATTTCGGCCAATGTGCAATTTAGTGCCTGTGCAAGCTGACGCAGGAACAGCACGGACGCGTTACCGACACCCGACTCCAGATTGGCCACGTGACGCTCGGAAACACCGGCGTCCAGCGCAAGCGCCTTGCGCGTCAAGCCACGCCGGGCGCGCAGCGTGCGCACCCGCTCACCCAGCGCGACCAGAAACGGGTCTTTCTCACCGGCGCCTCGCGCCGTCGGCACCCCATCGGCTTGCGCACTCTTATTCATCAGACAAGATCCTCAATGCAGGTAACATGTAATATATTGCTTGACAGCCAAAATTGCATGCTCTAATTTTCACCATGCGCCGATAAAAAAGCAAACGCGGACCGGACATCCCGAGTCCCGCCATTGATCGGCGTCATATCGACGTCCCCAGGAGACATGGATGGATGTGCCTCAATTTCAGGCGTTGATCGCCGACCTGACGCGACAACTCGATGGCCGCGCCCTCGACGCCTCCCTCGCCGATTGGCTCAACGCGCATTACGGCGCCGGCTCCGCCGGTTACGAAGCACTTGCCGACGCCTGTCGCACCGGCGTTGCCGACGGCTGGCTGTGCAACCGCGAAGGCGGTGGCATTCGCTACGGACGCGTCATCAAGCCCACGCCCGACACGCACGGATTTTCCGTCGACGTGGTGGACATGGCCGATCTGGCCGGACCGCACCATGCGCATCCGAATGGCGAAATCGATCTGATCATGCCGCTCACTCCCGGCGCAACGTTCGACGGACACCCGGCGGGCTGGTGCGTTTACGGTCCCGGCACAGCCCATCGACCGACAGTCGCCCACGGACGCGCCCTCGTGCTGTATCTGTTGCCAGACGGCGCCATTGAATTCACGCGCAGCGCCTGATCCGGCGCCTGCCCCCTTCCTGATTCCCCCGGTTCATGCTCATGCACTCCCCTGCCTTGCTGGAAAACTATGTCGCCGGCCATTGGGTGGCCGGTAGTGGCGCGCCCACCGCGCTCACCGATCCCGTGACAGGCGAGACACTCGCCTTCGTATCGAGCGCCGGTCTGGATCTCGACGCCGCGTTCGCCTTCGCGCGAGACGTCGCCGGCCCGGCGCTGCGCGCCTTGTCGTATGGCGAACGCGCGCAGCGACTCTCACAGATTGTCGCCACCTTGCAGGCGAACCGCGACGACTACTACGCCATCGCCACAGCCAATTCAGGAACGGTCGCCACCGACTCCGCCGTCGACATCGATGGCGCTATCTACACCCTGTCGACGTATGCCAAGCTCGGCGCAACGCTGGGCGACGCGCACACGCTGCTCGACGGCGCGGCGGTGCCGTTGGCCAAGGATGCGTCGTTCGCCGTGCGTCACGTGTTCCGTCCGACACCGGGGGTGGCGCTGTTCATCAACGCGTTCAACTTCCCCGCGTGGGGACTTTGGGAGAAGGCCGCGGGCGCGTTGCTCGCGGGCGTGCCGGTCATCGTCAAACCGGCGACATCGACCGCCTGGCTCACGCAACGCATGGTGGCCGATGTGGTCGCCGCCGGTCTGCTGCCGCCGGGCAGCCTGTCGGTGATTTGCGGCAGCGCCGCCGGTCTGCTCGACCGGATCGGCCCGTTCGACGTGGTCTCCTTCACCGGCTCGGCCGACACCGCTGCCACGCTGCGCGCGCATCCGGCGTTTACCGAACGCTCGGCGCGCATCAACGTGGAGGCCGATAGCCTGAACAGCGCCGTGCTGCTGCCCGACGCGGCGCCCGGCACCGCCGCGTTCGACCAGTTCGTGCGCGAGGTGGCGCGCGAGATGACCGTCAAGGCTGGCCAGAAATGCACGGCCATTCGGCGCGCGATGGTTCCCGTCGCGCACTTCGATGCCGCGGCCGCCGCCATTGCCGAGCGTCTGGCCAAGACGGTCGTCGGCAATCCGCGCAACGAGGCCGTCAAGATGGGCTCGCTCGTCGCTCTGGCGCAAAAGCGCGCCGTGCTCGACGGCATCGCCTATCTGCAGGCGGAAGCCGAAACCCTCTACGACGGCAATCGCGAGACCGCCTTCATCGACGCCGGTGCCGACAGCGCATGCGTGGCCCCCGTGCTGCTCGGCCTGCGCGATGGTGCGCGCGGACAGCGCGTGCACGACACCGAAGTCTTCGGCCCGGTCGCCACGCTCGTCGGCTATCGCGATCTCGACGAAGCGGTCGCGCTGGCCAAACGTGGGCAGGGCTCCCTCGTCGTCTCGCTGTACAGCAACGACGCCGTGGCCATGCGCGCGCCCGCCCTCGCGCTGGCCGACGCACACGGCCGTGTGCACGCGGTCGACCCATCCGTCGTGAAGACACAGACGGGCCACGGCAACGTCATGCCGCAATCACTGCATGGCGGCCCGGGCCGCGCCGGCGGCGGCGAGGAACTGGGCGGTTTGCGCGCGTTGCGCTTCTATCACGTGCGCTCGGCCGTTCAGGGTCCCGCCGCGCTGATCGAAGCGATCACGCAGGATGCTGTCGAACTCCCGAAGGCGTAATCTGTTCTTCAGCGGCCGTCGCAAACCGTCGCAGTCAAGGTGATTCATTCAGGCGCCGCCAGAGCGCCGACAAGTCCTCACGCCGCGCGTGCACGCCTCCAACGAGTGCCCCGTGCGGTGATCCACCGGAGACACCATGGAAGCCGTACTTACCCCACCGCCGGCGAACTTCAACTTCGCCGCGCATCTGGAGGCGCTCAACCGCGGGCGCGCTGCCAAGACTGCTTATCTCGACGACACGCGCGCGCTCACCTATGGCGAGCTGGCCGAGCAAAGCCGACGTTTCGCGACCGGGCTCGCGCGCGCGGGGATTCATCGTGAAGAGCGCATTCTGCTCATCATGCTCGACACCATCGACCTGCCGGTCGCCTTTCTCGGCGCCCTGTACGCCGGTGTGGTGCCTGTCGTCGTCAACACCTTGCTCACGGCCGACGATTACGCCTACATGATCTCGCACAGCAAGGCGCAGCTCGTGATTGCGTCCGGCGCGCTCCTGCCGACCGTGCAGGCCGCGCTCGACAAGGTGGCCGAGAGCGCGGCGCCGCCGCCGTGCGTCGTCTCGCAACCGATCGCGACCGAGGCGGGCAACGCGCGCGCCCTGCCGACCTTCGACGCCCTGGTCGACGGCCCCCCGAGCGCACTGCCCGCCGACACCGACGGCGACGACATCGCCTTCTGGCTATATTCGTCAGGTTCGACCGGCAAGCCCAAGGGCACCGTGCACACGCACGCCAACCTGTACTGGACGGCCGAGACCTATGGCCGCCACGTGCTCGGCATTCGCGAAGATGACATCGCCTTCTCCGCGGCGAAGCTCTTCTTCGCTTACGGGTTGGGCAATGCGCTGACGTTCCCACTCTCGGTCGGCGCGAGCGTCGTGCTGATGGCCGAGCGACCGACCGCGCAAGCCGTGGCACAACGGCTTCGCGAGCATCGCCCGACGATTTTCTACGGCGTGCCGACGCTCTACGCCAACCTTCTCGCCTCGCCGCACCTGCCGGCCCGTGAAGACGTGGCGCTGCGGCTGTGCACGTCGGCGGGCGAGGCGTTGCCGCGCGAAATCGGCGAACGGTTCACGGCGCATTTCGGGGCGGAGATTCTCGACGGCATCGGCTCGACCGAAATGTTGCACATCTTCCTGTCCAATCGTGCCGGCCAGGTCGCCTACGGGACGACGGGCGAACCGGTGCCGGGCTACGCCGTGGCATTGCGCGACGAAGACGGTCATCCCGTGCCCGACGGCGAGATCGGCGATCTGTACATCAAGGGCCCGAGCGCAGCGCTCATGTATTGGTGCAATCGCGACAAGACGCGCGCGACGTTCCTCGGCGACTGGCTCAAGAGCGGCGACAAGTACCAGCGTCTGCCCAATGGGTATTACGTCTATGCCGGGCGCAGTGACGATATGCTCAAGGTCAGCGGCCAGTACGTCTCGCCCATCGAAGTCGAGATGGTGCTCATGCAGCATGACGCAGTGCTCGAGGCAGGCGTCGTGGGACGCGACGACGGCGGCCTGACCAAGACACAGGCCTTTGTCGTGCTCAAGCCCGGCATCGCAGCCACCGACGAGATGGCCACCGAGTTGAAGGCCTTCGTCAAGGCGCGCCTCGCCCCGCACAAATACCCCCGTGAGTTGGTGTTCGTCGACGATCTGCCGAAGACGGCGACGGGCAAGGTGCAGCGCTTTAAGCTGCGCGAGTTGCTTTAGGAGACGACAAGACGATGTCGGACGTACAGTTCGCCCGGATCGAGACGGCCTCGCACGGCCCGCTCTCGCTGGAATACCGATGGCTCAACCGTGAGCTTGCCGACGCCCCGCTGCTGGTCTTCCTGCACGAGGGGCTGGGCTCTGTTGCGATGTGGAAAGACTGGCCGCAGCAGTTGTGCGACGCGGGCGGCTTTCGCGGGCTCGTCTATTCGCGCAACGGCTATGGCCGCTCCACCCCGCGTGAGCCCGGCGAGAAATGGCCGGTCGACTTCATGCACCGTCAGGCGCGGGAAGTGTTGCCCGCCTTTCTCGATGCGGTGGGCGTCGGCCCCGAGCAGGCCGGGCACGTGTGGCTTGTCGGCCATAGCGACGGCGGCTCGATCGCGCTGCTGTTCAGCGCGGCATTCCCCGAGCGGCTCGCCGGTGCGGTCGTGCTCGCCCCCCATCTGTTCGTCGAGGATCTGTCGGTGCAGAGCATCGCGAAGACGAAGGCGGTGTACGAGACGACCGACCTGCGCGCGAAGCTTGGTCGCTATCACGACGACGTCGATTCGGCGTTTTGGGGTTGGAACGATATCTGGCTGGACCCGGCGTTTCGCGAGTGGAATCTGGTCGGCGCGGTGGCGAGTATCTCGAAGCCGCTGCTCGCGATCCAGGGCGAGGACGACGAGTACGGCACGATGGCGCAGATGGACAGCATTGCCGCGCATGTGCCGCACGCGAGCGTCGTGAAGCTGCCGGCGTGCGGACACTCACCGCACCGCGACGCGCCCCAGCCACTGGCCGAGGCCATCATCGCGTTCATTGGCCGCCATCACGCGGCGGCAAACCGTCAGGCGGCATGACGTGGCGGGCGCGCGCCCACCGAGGGAGGGCGCGCGTTGCGACGATGCCCGTCGTCAGATCACTCGCACCCCGGGCGTGCCCGGACGCATGGCGCCAATGATGCCGGCTTCATGGAAGCCGTCGGCGCGGAAGACCGCGAGCACATCGTCGACCGCGCCGGGCGCGCACGACACCAGCAAGCCGCCCGCCGTCTGCGGATCGCACAACAGATCGCGATCACGCGTCGTCAGCCGCTCCCCCAGCTCGACCGATGCCCCGTAGGACGCCCAATTCCGGCCAGACGCGCCAGTAATACATCCCTGGTCGGCCAGTTCGCGCACGCCGTCGAACAACGGCACGTCGGACATGCGCAGATACGCCGCCAGATTCGCGCCGCGGCACATTTCGAGCGTGTGACCGAGCAAACCGAAACCCGTCACATCCGTGAGGGCATGCACGCCGGGCAATGCCGCGAGCGCCGGGCCGACACGGTTCAGGCGCGTCGTGGCGTCGATCATGCGGCGATAGCCCGCCGCATCCAGTTGGTTCTTCTTGAGCGCCGCCGACATCACGCCCACGCCCAGCGGCTTGCCGAGCACGAGTACGTCGCCCGCCTGTGCATCGGCGTTGCGCTTGAGCCGCTTCGGATGCACCACCCCGAGCGCGGCGAGACCGTAGATCGGCTCGACCGAATCGATGCTGTGCCCGCCGGCAATCGGAATGCCCGCCTCGGTGCAGACCGATTCGCCGCCGCGCAGAATCTCGCGAATCGTCTCGCGTGGCAGCACGTTGATCGGCATGCCGACGATCGCCAGCGCAAAAATCGGCTTGCCGCCCATCGCATAGATGTCGGACAGGGCGTTGGTCGCGGCGATGCGGCCGAAGTCGAACGGGTCGTCGACAATCGGCATGAAGAAGTCCGTCGTCGCGATGATGGCCTGCTCGTCGTTGAGCTGGTAGACCGCGGCGTCGTCGGAGGTTTCCGTGCCCACGAGCAGCGCGGCGGGTGCCGGCAGCGGCGTGTCGTTGCGGGCGAGCAGTTCGGAGAGCACGCCCGGCGCGATCTTGCAGCCGCAGCCGCCGCCGTGCGAGAGCGAAGTGAGACGCGGAGCGGCCGGTGTGGCGCCCGCTTGGGTTGCATCGATTGCGGTCATGGTCGTTGGTGTGCGTTGCGAATGGCCGGGAACCCGTCACAAGGCGTGCGGCAGCCTCGATCGGCGCGTCGCCGGCGAGAAATTCGCACTCGCTGCGCCCGGAATGACGACAGTTTGCCAAAAGTCGACGTATTATGAAGCAGCTTTTGCATGTCGATTTGTCTCGAAATGGCGGTCGACGGCATGAGGCGACCGATTCACCGCGTCCCGCCATCGGGGGGACGCCATTGCCGCAGCATCGCAACACCCTAACCACTACGCGCCGTGAGCGCTGACGCCTAAGGGGACCCCACCATGCAACGCCGCCGCTTCCTCTCGCTGGGCGCCTTCGCCCTGCCCGCTTCCGTTCTGTCCACTTCACTCGTTCCCACCGCAGCCCAGGCCGCGTCGACGGACTCGCCGTCGCCGGGCCCGGCCGACGGCTGGCGTACGTTCGAGCTGACCACGCGCGTCGACTTGCCCGCCACGAGAGGCCCGGCGAATGTCTGGCTGCCGGTGGCGATATCGCCGTCCGGTACCTACCAGCATGCCCTTGGCACGCGCTGGGAGGCCCCGGGCGCGAATGCCGCGTTGCGCATGGTGCATGGCGCATCGGGCATCGGTGTGCCGATGCTCGCGGTGGCATGGCCCGAGGGGGCGGCCCAGGACACGCGCACCGTCACGCTGGTGAATACCTTTACCACGCGCGATCGATCCGTTGACTTGTCGCAGCCGCCCTCGGCCAACGCCCCGCGCGAATCGCCGGAGGTCTTGCGTCAGTATCTCCAGCCGACAGCGCTCCAGCCGACCGACGGCCTCGTGCGCGAGACGGCCGAGAAGATCACGCGCGGCGAGACGGGCGATGTGGCAAAGGCGCGCGCCATCTATCAGTGGATCGTGGAAAACTGCCGGCGCGAAGGCACTGTGCGCGGCTGTGGCACGGGCGACGTGCGCTACATGCTCACCACCGGCAACCTTGCGGGCAAATGTGCCGACATCAACGCCCTCTTCACCGCACTCGCGCGCTCGGTCGGCATCCCCGCCCGCGATGCCTATGGCGTGCGCGTCGCGACGTCGCGGCGGGGCTTCAACAGTCTGGGCAAGGCAGGTGACGTCACGCGGGCGCAGCATTGCCGCGCCGAGTTCTACGCGGCCGGCTACGGGTGGGTGCCGGTCGACCCGGCGGACGTGCGCAAGGTCATGCTCGAAGAAGTGGCCGGCGGTCTGCCGATCGACGACCTGCGCGTGCGGGCCGCGCGTGCGATGCTCTTCGGCCAATGGGAAATGAACTGGGTCGCGTTCAATCACGGCGCGGACATTGCGTTGCCGGAGGCCCCGGGCGCACTGGCGGCGCGCCAGAGCACCGTGCCGTTCCTCATGTATCCGAATGGCGAGGTGGCGCACGCCCGACTTGACAGCCTCGATCCAGACACCTTCCGCTATCGCATGAACGCCCGCGAAATCACCGCCTGACGTCACGCACGAAGGAGCGCACCGCCATGCATCGCCGTCATTTTCTTCACACCCTCGGCGCCCTCGGCACGGCCGGTGCGCTGGGGGGCGTCGGCGCACCAGCGCGGGCCGCCGGGCCGGTCAATGGGGCGGCGGAAGTCGATGACAGCGCGCTCGCGGGCACGTCCGGCGGCACGCTCTCGGCGTGGCGTGGGGCCACGCCCGCCTTTACGCTCGATGGACTCGACGGCCGGCCGCACGCCTTGTCCGAATGGCGTGGACGCGTGGTCATCCTCAACTTCTGGGCCACGTGGTGCGGCCCCTGCCGCGAGGAGATTCCGGCGATGGGCGAGGTGGCACGTCGATACCGTCAGCGCGGCCTCGCGCTGGTCGCCGTGAATTACAAGGAACCCCTGGCGACAGTCAAGCCGTTCCTCGACAAACTTCCCATCGACGGCACCGTGCTGCTCGACGCCGACGGTGCCGTCTACAAGCGTTTCGGATCGCTCGGCCTGCCGGCCACCTATCTCGTCGATCGCGCGGGCAACGCGCGCTTCTGGCGCATGGGCGAACTGGAATGGAGCGACGTGGGACTGCACGGGCATATCGAGGCGTTGCTAACGCAAAAGGGGGGCACGACGGCCTGAGTGTGCGTCGTTGCTGCCCCCCCCCACGGCATCAAGCCTCTTCCGACTTCCCCCCTCATCCGGCTGCGATCGACTGCGCGGCCTCGCGCACGTGATAGAGCAGTCGCGCCGCCGGCCCGGCGAGCACGCCTTCGCGGTGGGCGCAAAACAACGGTGCACGTGGCGCGGGCGCAAGCGGCCGGTAGACGATACCTTCCACCTGCATGCGCATGAGCGATGCGGGCACGACCGACACGCCCAACCCGGCCGCGACGAGCGAGAGCGTCGTCAGCAGACGCGGTGCTTCCTGCTCGATGTTCGGACTGAAGCCTGCGCCATGGCACGCCGCGATGATGGCGTCGTACAGCCCCTGCCCGGTGCGGCGCCGATACAAAATCAGCTTCTGCGTGGCAATGGCCGTCATCGGCACGGCGGCTTTGCCCGCCCGCCCCGTCAGGGCCAGCGGATGCGCCGACGGGACCGCGAGCACCATCGGCTCTTCGAGCACCGGTACGAAGACAATCTGCGCGGTATCCCCCTGCGGCTGGCGTACGAATGCAACGTCCAGTTGCCCGTCGCGCAGGCCGTCGAGCAGCTCGCTTGTACTGCTCTCGTCGAGCATCAGCGAGACGGCTGGCGCATCGCTTCGGAAGGTACGAATCACCGTCGGCACGAACGGGTGCAGTGCTGCGGAACTGGTCAGGCCTACCGACAGCCGTCCCTTGATGCCGGCCGCGACGCGGCGCACGTCGTCGACCGCCTGATCGAGTTTGCGCACGACCTCGTACGCGTCGCCAAGAAACGCCTGGCCGGCGTCGGTGAGCGCCATGCCGCGCGGCAGGCGCTCGAAGAGCGTCACGCCCAGCTGGCTTTCCAGCACCCGGATCTGCTGCGAGAGCGGCGGTTGTCCGATGCCCAGACGCTCGGCCGCGCGCGTCATGTGCCCCGTTTCAGCCACCGCAATGAAGTAGCGCAATAACCGCACGTCGATATTTGCCATATTGATTCGATATGATTCAAGTCACTTCCATATATTGGACAATATAGCGCAATCCGCCTACGCTCAAGGGGTTGCGCGCGGCATCGGTGCTGTCCGTCCTTCGATGGCCCCCTGTCTTGCGTCCCCCACCGCAGTCCCGTTTTCAGATCGAACCCGCCATGAGCCTTCCGGCCCCCTCCGCACCTGCAGACTCCGGCCTGCCCGCCACGACGCCGGCGCCGCCAGTTGCCGACGCCCCAAGCATTCGCGCCTTGTTCCTGGGCTTCCTTGGCCTTGGCATGACCGCGTTCGGCGGAGCGCTGCCGTTGGCGCGTCGGATGATCGTCGAGAAGCATCGATGGATCACGCCCGCCGAATTCACCGACTTGCTCGGGCTGTGCCAATTTCTGCCCGGCGGCAACATCATCAATCTGTCCGTCGCGCTCGGCATGCGCTTTCATGGATGGCGCGGCGCGCTCGCATCGATCCTCGGCCTGATCGCCGTGCCGTCGGCGGTGGTGATCGCACTGGGCACGATCTATCAGCATTTTCAGCACGACCCGCACGTGCGGCATCTCTTCGCCGGACTCGCAGCGGCCGCTGCCGGGCTGTTGATCCAGATCGCCTGGAAAGTCTCGTGGCCGCTGCGCAAGTCCGTGGTGCTTGCCGCGGTGGCGGCGGCGTGTTTCATCGCCATCGCGGTGCTGCGCGTGCCGCTCGTGCTCACCATGGTGGTGATGACACCGATCTCCCTTTACGCCACGTGGCGGGTGTCGCAATGACCGGCACCCTCGTCTCGCTCGCGCTCATCTTCTCGCAGTTGTCCGTGCTGGCCTTCGGCGGCGGCAATACCATCCTGCCGGAGATGGAGCGTCAGGTCGTCGATCTGCATCACTGGATGACGTCGGAACAATTCAGCGCACTGTTTGCGCTGGGGCAGGCGGCGCCCGGCCCGAACCTCATGATCGTGCCGCTCGTCGGATGGCACGTGGCCGGCTGGCAGGGCATGCTCGTGACATCGCTCGCGAAGTTCGGGCCGTCATCGCTCATCACGATCGGCGTGTTGCACCTGTGGGAGCGCTTCAAGGACCGGCCATGGCGTCGCCTTGTGCAGGCTGGTCTGGTGCCGATGACGGCGGGACTCGTTGCCGCGAGTGCGGCCTTGATCGTCGAAGCGTCGGCGACATCGTGGTGGCTCGGCGGGATCACGGCGGCCGTGGCGGTGCTCGCCATCCGCACGCGCGTGCATCCGCTGTGGTGGCTCGCTGCGGGCAGCATCGCGGGTTTGCTCGGTGGCGCGTACCTGTAGCGGCAGCGGTCGCGCCCGCCGCTTACGTCACCCCCTGCCCGCCTCGCGCACGTGCGCGTACGACGCGTGCCAGTGATCACGGCCCAACGTGCCGATCCCGTCGACCAGATGCATCCAGTCGGTGGACCCGATCACCAGCGACGCGGGCGTATCGCCGCGTGCCAGCGCCGCAAGCCGGGGTGGGCATGGGGAACGCCGCTCGGGTGTTCCGGCCACCATCATCAAGCGGGCAATCCAGGGGGCAACGTCTATCGGGATCGCCGGAACGACGACCTCTCCCGCCTGCGGCAACGGTTCGTCGGTCCAGCGCCAAGCGAAGCGCGCACTGATACTCGCGCGTGTCGCGACGCCGATGGCGTCAAGAACGCGCTCACAGGTCATCCCGCGCAGCGCGGCGGTATTCAGCGCGCGCACGGCGAGATTTCGCCAGTCGCCATCACCGCCGCAGTCATCGCGCACGCTGGCGGCGATCAACGCGACGACGCGGGATCGAACGCGTCGCAGGGCCTCCGGATGGGTCAGCATCGCGCGGGCGTCTCGCGTGTCGTCCGAGAGATCGTCAGTCGTCTCCAACGGATCGAACAGTTGCACGTCGACCGGATGAACGCTGAAGGTCGGCGAGCCCTCGGCATCGTGTCGCCAATCGGGTTCGAGACGTTCGCGCAGCAGCGCGAAGACAGCATCGTCACGGATCAGCGAGGGACGGTCGTCGCTCAGGTTGAGCGCGTGCCGGACGGCGCCGGACAGCCGGAAACCCAGGCCATGGGCCAGTAACTGGCAAAGCCCGACGACGCGGTCGCTTTGCGCCAAGCTCGCTTGCGGCGCGTCGGCGAGATGCAGAATCAGCGATTCCGCGATGCGCAGTTCCGCGAACTTGCGGCGCGTCGTTGTGCTGGCGCGTTGCGAAACCGCAGTGGGTGGCAGGGGATGGGCGGCGGTCTGTGTTGCGTCGAATGCCGCCAGACACTGGCGCATGGCGGTGACTTCCTCCACCGTCCGACGCTGCAGTTGCGCATCGGTGTCGAGCGCCCACTCGCGCAGCGCGCCCTCGCCCGCGGTGCAGGCGCGCTCCAGCGCGCGCAGCTCGGGCCAAAGATATCGGCACGTGGCGCCCGCCGTGACGGCGCTCAGCGCACAGGCGAACGTCACCTCAGCGGCCCCGGTGAGTGCTGCGCCGTGTCGCTGATACCCCAGGCACGCGCTCTGCCATGCGTCGTTGAGCAGGTGGTGCAGTCCGCTGTCTCGCAAACACGCGGATGCGCCTGCGAAATCGCCGCGGACCCCGTCATGCAGGCAGTTCACTGCCTCGTTGGCCAAGCGCATGAACGGATTCACCGGGTGGGATGCTGCATGGGAAACGAATGGCATGTCGGCGCCTCCTGGATGTCGGAAAAGCGAGCATCGTCCACCGTTGCGGCGCAAGACGCTTCAGGATTCGCCCGCCCTTCTGTCGGACCGCCTCACGCAGAATCTGGGATGATGGACGCATTGCGTTGCCACCGAATCCGTTGGAGGCTCCATGTCGATCGTCCCCGAGTTGGCCGCATCCCACTCTGCTTTGCTTGGGCCGCTTGGGCGACTCGCGCGCTCGTGGGTCCCGACGTGTCGACGTGATGGCCCCCTGCGCGCGGGGACGCGTGTGCTCGTGGGCGCGCTGACAGCCGTGGCCGTCGGCCTGAGCGCGGCGGTGGCACGGGCGGCCGATCCTGCCCCGGAGGCCCTTCTCTTCTCAAAAGCCGTGCCGGGCAGTGCCTTGCCATCCGGATGGCGAAACCTGCCGGTCGTGAGCGGGAAGAAACTCACCACCTACGCCGTCGTCGTCGATGGCGGGCGCAACGTCATCGAGGCCACTTCGGTCGACTCTGCCTCGGCGCTCATGGCTCCGGGGGGCGGCGGCG
>NZ_KB290535.1:106037-123042 GCF_000282835.1 Pandoraea sp. B-6
GTCGACCTGAGCGTGACGCCCGTCGTGTCATGGCGCTGGAGAGTCGACCAGGCGATCCCGGGCGCCGACAACCGGGTGGGCGACAAGGAGGATTCGCCGGCGCGGCTGGTGTTTTTCTTCGACGGCAACACATCGTCGCTGCCGTTCGGCGATCGGGCGGCCATGGCGCTCGCCAAGGCGGGGGGCAAAGACCTGCCCTATGCCACGCTGATGTATATCTGGTCCAACGATGCCGCGCCGGGCGGTGTCATCCAGAACCCGCACACCGATCGGGTGCAGATGCTCGTGGTGGCGGGCGGCAATGCGTCGCTCGGCAAGTGGCAAACGTTCTCGCGCAACGTGGCGGCGGACTACGAACGCATCTACCGGGAGAAGCCGGGCAAGCTGCTCGGCTATGGCATCTTTACCGACAGCGACAACACGCACGCCAGCGCGCACGCCTGGTATGGCGACGTTCGGTTCGGCGCGGGAAAGTGACGCCACGGCGTGCGCCGCGCGCAGGGCGATGTCGCGAGACATTCCGCGCCCGGTTTTATCTGCCGACACCGATTCGAGAGGCGGCGACCATGCCGTCGAAAAAATCCCGGAAAGCCCCGTCTGACGGGGCCTTTGCGCTATTACAACAGTCACTTGCGTGCTACGCTATCTCGCCTAGAATCTGAGCCAGAGTTTGTCGACGGGCTCATTGCTGTTCACGCCTCTCACCGCCCCGCGAGCGCCATGCAAAAGAATCGCCAGCCCAAGGACGTTACGTTCGCTTCCAGTCCGGTATTGCAGTCGCGCATGTCGATGTGGCGCTCCAAGTTCGTCGTCATCACGATCACCCTCGCGTTCATCGGACTGGTCGCACGAGCGTTCTGGATTGCCGGCCCGGGCAATAGTTTCTATATCGCGCAGGGTGAAAAGCGATACGAGCACACCATCGTCATGCCTGCGGTGCGCGGCAAGATCGAGGATCGCGACGGCCGCGTACTCGCAACCAGCCTGCCGATGCGCACCATCTGGGCGGTACCGGCCGAGGTGCCGGACGACTTGTCCGACAGTGCCCTGCAGAAGGCCAGCAAACTGCTCGACATTCCCGCGAAGGAACTGCGCGCCAAGCTCATCGGCGAGAAGAAGTTCGTCTATGTGAAGCGTCAGGTCTCGCCGGAGATCGGCAAACAGATGGAAGTCCTGGGCATCCCCGGCGTGTACGAAAGCAGCGAATACAAGCGCTTCTACCCCGAAGGCGAAGTCGCGGCGCATGTGGTGGGCTTCACCAATGTCGAAGACAAGGGCCAGGAAGGCATGGAGCTGGGCGAGGAGCCCTTGCTCGAGGGCAAGGCGGGCGTGCGACGCGTCATCAAGGACCGCATCGGCCGGACCATTCAGGACCTCGACGACTCCAGCCCGCCGCGAGACGGCAAGGACATTCGCCTGACGCTGGATACACGTGTGCAGTACATCGCCTACGAGGCGTTGAAGAATGCACTGGAACGCACGGGGGCGAAAGCGGCGATGGCGGTCGTCATCGATGCCAAGTCCGGTCAGGTGCTGGCGCTGGCCAACTTGCCGACCTACAACCCGAACGACCGAGCGCATTTGACGGGCGAGCAATTGCGCAACCGCGTGTTCACGGATGTCTTCGAACCGGGCTCGATTCTCAAGCCGTTCACCATGGCGCTGGCGTTGGACCTGCATCGGCTCACGCCGACCACGCTCATTGACACGGGGCCCGGGCGATACGTCTTCGAAGGCGCGACCATCAGCGACGACAGCGCGAATGGCGTGTTGACGGCGGCGGGTGTCATTCAGAAGTCGAGCAACATCGGCATGACCAAGGTGTCGACGATGTTGCGGGCGGAGGAAATGTGGGACATGTTCACCGAGATCGGACTGGGTCAGCAGCCGAAGCTGGGGTTCCCGGGGGCGGTATCGGGGCGTTTGCGTCCGTACAAATCGTGGCGGCGGATCGAGCAGGCGACGATGGCGTACGGTTACGGGATCTCGGCGTCGCTGTTCCAGTTGGCGCGCGCGTACACGATCTTTGCCAACGATGGGGTGCTCGTGCCCATCACCATCATCAAGCCGGATACGCCGGTGCAGCCCGAGGGCGTGCGGGTGATCGACGCGCACACGGCGGCTGAAATGCGTCAGATGCTGGCGGGCGTGGTCGATACGGGCGGGACGGCCACGACGGCGCAGGTCGCCGGTTACAGCATTGGCGGCAAGACCGGCACGGCTTACAAGGCGGGCGCGCACGGATACGATCACTCGAAGTATCGGGCATCGTTCGTGGGGATCGCGCCGTTGTCGGCACCGCGCCTGGTGATTGCGGTATCGGTGGATGAGCCGAAGGCGTCGCAGCACTTTGGCGGTCAGGCGGCGGGACCGGCGTTTGCGGAGATTGCATCGCAGGCGTTGCCGCTGCTGGGGATTCGTCCGGATCTGCCGGTGCGGCCCGGGGTGATCCTCGCCGCGCCGACGTCGGATACGCCGCCGGATGATAAGGCGGCGTCGCACGGATAGGGCTTTGTGGGCTTGATATCGGTTCGTAGCGTCTCGTAGTGCCTCGTAGCTCCGTGTTGCGCCCGTATGTCTTGATGCGCCCGTATGTCCTGATGCGCCCGGTCGCTTCCAACGCCAGCGGTAAATCGGGTTGGGGGCCGCCCGCGGCACTCCAATGCCTGTTAAGTCGCACCGCGGGCGGCCCCCAACCCGATACGTCAATGCACACGATGCGACGCCCCCGTCGGGCGACCGAGGTGGCTGGTAAAACAGGACGCGTGAGCGAACCGTGCCGCCGCCCCCGATCCGTCAACGATTGCGATGCGACGCCCCCATGGGACAACCAAGGCGGGTGGTGAGACAGGATGCGTGAGCGACGCTTGCCGGTGCCCTGACGGAGCGACTTTAAAGTGGAGCGCAGTCAGGGTACCGGCAAGCGTCGCGGGTATGGGGGATTGCGGGGGCGTTGGGGGTGAATGAGCGGGCGGTGTCGACGGATCGGGAAGGTGTGAGCAAAAAAGGCGGTTCGATGACTCGAACTGCCTTTTTTGCGTACTGAGGCGCCAAACGGCACGCACAAGCCCGTGCCCCCCGGCAACGCGTCGAATCATTCACCGAAACCGGTTAGCGAGTCGGCTCGGAAATCGGCTGGAAGGCCGCCCCTCGAAAGCGCCCCAAAAAGAAAAAGGCGGCCCCGAAACCGGCGCCGCCTTTCTCTCACTTGTCCGAAGAAACGCAGACAAGTTCTGAAGAAGCCTTACATCCCCGGCATCATCAGTGTGTTGGCGTTGTGCATGATCCACAGCGAGCCGACCAGCACGATGGACACGATCAGGATCGTGAACGCGAAGGCCATCACGTTCCAGCGCTGTTCCGACGAACGGTCCATGTGCAGGAAGTAGATCAGATGGACGATGATCTGCACGAGGGCCGCGCCGAGAATCAGCGGCAGCACCGTCGACGGCGGCATCGTGCCATCCATCACCAGCTTGAACGGCACGACCGTGAGGATCACCGCGAGTACGAAGCCGATCAGGTACGACTTCACGCTGCCGTGGCTACCCCCGGCCGCATTGTGGCCAGCGTCGTGGCCGTGCGATTGCACCGATTTCGTATTGCTCATTTACATCGCTCCCATCAGGTACACGACCGTGAACACGCCAATCCACACCACGTCCAAGAAGTGCCAGAACAGCGACAGGCATTGCAGGCGCGTGGTGGTGGTCGAGTTCAGACCCTTCTTGCCGATCTGGAACATCAGCACGGCCATCCACAGCAGGCCCGAGGCCACGTGCAGACCGTGGGTGCCCACCAGGGCAAAGAACGACGACAGGAAACCGCTACGGTTCGGGCCCGCACCTTCCAGAATCAGATGGTGGAACTCATACAGTTCCATCGCGATAAACCCGGCACCCAGCAACCAGGTCACCGCCAGCCAGCCCAGTACCGTGCTCTTCTTGCCGTTGTGCAGCCCCACCATGGCAAAGCCATAGGTGATCGACGAGAACAACAGGATGAACGTTTCGACCAGCACGAACTTCAGGTCGAACAGTTCCTTGCCCGTCGGGCCGCCCGCAGACGAGTCACGCAACACCGCAAAGGTGGCGAACAGGCCGGCGAACAGCACCAGGTCGGTCATCAGGTACACCCAGAAACCGAAGATCGTGTTGCCACCGGTGTCGTGGTGCGCGTGGTCGTGCGCATGCGCATCGGCATGCGCGCCAGAGTGTTTGAGAACTTCGCTCGTCATGATTAAGCCTTTGCTGCTGCGGCCAGTGCCTGATGGTGAGCCGTTTCAATGGCCACCACTTCCGGCGACTGCACGTAGTAGTCGATCGAATCGTCGTTGCTGCGGCAGATGAAGGTCACGATCATGCCGACGAAGCCGACGATGGCCAGCCACCAGATGTGCCAGATGGCCGCGAAACCGAACACCAGCGAGAACGCACTGATGATGAAACCGGCGCCGGTATTCTTCGGCATGTGGATCGGTGCGTAGCTTGTCTTCAGATCGCCCTTGATGCCGTGGGCCTTGCGATAGGCCAGCTCGTCGATGTCATGCACGCGCGGCTCTTCGGCAAAGTTGTAGAACTGCGGCGGCGACGACGTCATCCACTCCAGCGTACGGCCGTTCCAGGGATCGCCCGTCGTGTCGGCCAGCGCCTTGCGGTTCTTGATCGAGACGACCAGTTGCAGCACCTGGAAACCGATACCGGCGGCGATGAACAGTGCCCCCACCCACGCGGCGATCAGCCACGGCTGCCACGCAGCGTTTTCGTAGTGGTTCAGGCGACGGGTCATGCCCATCAGGCCCAGCACGTACAGCGGCATGAACGCGAGGTAGAAGCCGATCAGCCAGCACCAGAAGCTTGCCTTGCCCAGACGCTCGTCGAGCTTGAAGCCGAAGGCCTTCGGGAACCAGTAGTTCATCCCGGCGATGTAACCGAACAGCACGCCACCGATGATCACGTTGTGGAAGTGAGCAATCAGGAACAGCGAGTTGTGCAGCACGAAGTCGGCGCCCGGCACGGCCAGCAGCACCCCCGTCATGCCACCGATCACGAACGTGACGATGAAGCCCAGCGTCCACAGCACCGGCACGGTCATTTGTACGCGACCGCGGTACATCGTGAAAAGCCAGTTGAAGATCTTCACGCCGGTCGGGATCGAGATGATCATCGTCGCGATACCGAAGAACGCGTTCACGTTGGCACCCGAGCCCATCGTGAAGAAGTGGTGCGCCCACACGAGGAACGACAGCACCATGATCGCAGCCGTGGCGTACACCATCGACTTGTAGCCGAACAGCTTCTTGCCCGAAAACGTCGAGATGATCTCCGAGAACATACCGAACGCCGGCAGAATCAGGATGTACACCTCCGGGTGACCCCAGATCCAGATCAGGTTGATGTACATCATCGGATTGCCGCCCAACTCATTCGTAAAGAAATGGAAGTCGAGGTAGCGGTCGAGCGATAGCAGCGCCAGCGTCACCGTCAGCACCGGGAACGCGGCGCACACCAGCACCATCGTGCACAGCGAGGTCCACGTGAAGACCGGCATCTTCATCAGGTTCATGCCCGGCGCACGCATCTTCAGAATCGTGACGACGAAGTTCACACCCGTGAGCAACGTCCCCAGACCCGAGATCTGCAAGGCCCAGATGTAGTAATCCACCCCCACGCCCGGACTGTATTGAATGCCCGAGAGCGGCGGGTAAGCCAGCCAGCCCGTGCGCGCGAATTCACCCACGCCCAGCGACAGGTTCACCAGCGCTGCGCCGGCCACGAACAGCCAGAACGAGAGCGTGTTCAGGAACGGGAATGCCACGTCGCGGGCGCCGATCTGCAGCGGCACCACGAGGTTGACGAGACCCGTCATGAACGGCATCGCCACGAAGAAGATCATGATCACGCCGTGGGCGGTGAAGATCTGGTCGTAGTGCTCCGGCGGGAGAATGCCCGGCGAGTTGTGCGCGAGCATGAGCTGCGTACGCATCATCAAGGCGTCGGCAAAGCCGCGCAGCAGCATAACGAGCGCGACGAGCACGTACATGATGCCGATCTTCTTGTGATCGACCGACGTGACCCATTCGTTCCACAGGTACTTCCACTTGCCGAAGTAGGTGAGCAGCCCAATGATGCCCAGCCCCCCCAGCACCATCATGCCGACCGCGCCGACGATGATCGGCTCGTGGTACGGGATGGCTTCGAGAGTCAGTTTGCCAAACAGCGTTGACATTGTTGTTTACTCCTTGTGCGCGTGCGCAGACGCACCGGCGTGCATCGCGTGCGCGCCGGCATTGTCCATGGCCATGGTCATCGCGGCGGCCGGTGCCGTCGCGGTGTCGTTGGCCGCACCCTTCATGTCCATCTTCATGTCCATGCCCTTCATGTCCATGGCACCGTGGTTCTCATGGCCGTCCTGCTGCTGGGCCATGCCGGATGCCATCGGGGCGTGCACGATCGACTGGAACAGGTTCGCGTCGACCGAGCTGTAGTACGTGACCGGCGTGTTCTCGCTCATCGGCACGAGCGATGCGTAGGCGTCGCGGTCGAGCACCTTCTTCGACTCGCGCACCTTCGTCACCCATTGCTCGAAGTCGTTGTCGGTCATCGCCAACGTCTTGAAACGCATGCCCGAGAAGCCGCCGCCGCTGTAGTTCGCCGAAATGCCGTCGTACGCACCGACGTGGTTGGCGATCAAGTGCAGCTTCGTCTGCATACCGGCCATCGAGTAGACCTGGCTACCCAATTGCGGAATGAAGAACGAGTTCATGATCGATTCCGACGTGATCTTGAAATTCACGGGGGTATCGACCGGAACGGCCAACTCGTTGATCGACGCAATCCCTTGCTCCGGGTAGATGAACAACCACTTGTAGTTCATCGACACCACTTCGACCGTGATCGGCTTCACATCGCTTTGCAGCGGCTTGTAAGGATCGAGTTCGTGGGTGGAGACCCAGGTGATGCGCGCGAGGATCGCAATGATGATGATCGGCACGAGCCAGACCACGACCTCGATGGCCGTGGAGTGCGACCAGTTCGGTTCGTAGCGGGCCGCCTTGTTGCTCGCGCGATATTTCCACGCAAACCACAGCGTCATCAAGATGACCGGAATCACGACGATCAGCATCAGCCAGGTGGCCGTGAGAATCAGGGATTTGGTCTCTTCTCCGATCTGCCCCTTGGGGTTGAGAACGGCCATGTCGCAGCCAGCCAAAAGCAGCGGCGAGCACAGGGCGAGGAGCCTTAGCAATCGCGGGTTTCTGTGTTTCTTCATGTCACACGACAGGGTTGAGTTGGCCAACGAACGGCGCAACACGGGCTTACCGGCCTGATGCAGGGTCGCAGGAGGTTGGCAAGGGTTAAGGTGAGACGGGAGCAGTCGCCGCGCCGATATTGCACCGGCCGAACTACGACGACTGTGTCATCGAAAAGACGGGAACCGGGGCGGGTTGCCGCCCCGAAGACCTCAAGTCACTGCCCGACTTCTTGTCTTTTACTTCCATCACGGTGCGGCATTATGCCGAAGTTTAATTAGGCCGGACATCGCACACACACCGGCGCGACAATGTGTCGCGCAGCCCTCACGCATACGCGCGCGACGTTTTCAAAGCAGATCGGCACGTGTTTGGCGGTAAACGCTGTGCAATGCAGCAATTCGGGAAGGTTCTTAGATTTCAAGAGGTGCGACGTTGTGTCGCACCTCCATTTGCCGTGTCGCAGCGAAACGCACCGAATTGGTGCATCGAGAGGAAGGGAAGGCAGCTGAGGACGTTGGCCCGGCGTTTCAATCCAGCGACAGGCGCACGGCGAACGCCAAGAGCGCCGCGCCGAACGACCAGCGTTGGACTTTTTGTGCCAGCGGACGGGTGCGCAGCCAGCGGGCGATGCGGGCGGCACCGAAGGCGAGCGTCACGTCGAAGATCGCACCCACGACCAGCAGCAGTACACCCAGTTCGAGCACCTGCGACCACATGGGCCCGGCTTCGGCGCGGACAAACTGGGGCAGCAGCACCGAACAGAACAGCAGCGCCTTCGGATTGAGCACGCTGGAGAGCACACCGCGCCGCACGGCATGCGCGAGCGGCGGTGCAGCGTCGGTCGGCGCGGCCGCGGCCTCGATGCCGAACGCCGGAGAACGCCAGATCTGGATCGCCACCCACGCCAGATAGATCGCGCCCGCGATGCGCACCGTCTCGAAGAGCCACGGCGCCGAACGCAACAACGCCGCCACGCCGCAGGCCGAGAGCGTTACGTGCCCGGCACGCGCCAGCGCCAAGCCGGCCGCCGTCGCCAATCCGTGCCGCACCCCTCGCGTCATGCTCGTCTGCATGACGAGCGCCATATCCGGGCCCGGCAACGCGTAGACGACGATCAACGCACCGACGAAGACGGTGAGCAACTGCAGCGAAACCATGATTTTCCCCTGACGGCCGCAATGGCGGAAACGAACCTCATGATCTCGCTATTCAACGAGCGATACACAGCGTTTTTCACTCACAATTCTTTAATAATTTAGCTTATTTCACCAATAAAGTGCATTTCACATTGGAGTCTCACCAAGTTAGAGGTCACACCCGCGACAATCAACCTAATCCGGAAGGATGAGGGCAACACTTTCCGGAAATTGCAGATCGTGGTGGAATGCCATCTTTGTAGTAGCTTTCGTAGCGGGATACTCATCATGAACGAACTCGACGCCATCGATCGGGCGATTCTCTCCATCGTCCAGCGCGATGGCCGCATTTCCAACGCCCGGCTCGCCGAACGTGTGTCGCTGTCCGAAACACCCTGTGCGCGACGTCTGAAACGGCTCGAAGCCGAGGGCTATATCACCAGCTATCGGGCAGAACTTTCGAACCGCGCGCTGGGGCTGGGCGTGACGGCATTCGTGCATGTGCGCTTCGCCGTGCATGACCGCGCGCTGTCCGAGCAGTTCGAGCGCGAAGTCCAGGCCATCGAGCGCATCGTGTCGTGCCACAACATCTCCGGCAGCGCCGATTACCTGCTGGAGGTGGTTGCCACGGATCTCGACGATTACGGCATGTTTACGCGCGACGTGCTGCGCGCCCTGCCCGGCGTCTCGTCAATCGAATCGATGCTGTCGCTGCGAGAAGTCAAACGCGATACCGGTGCGCCGTTGCTCTAATCCGACTCTCGGCGGCGTGGCGCGCATTTGCCCGTAGAATGGCGGACTGACTCGACTTAGCAGACCTCAGGTGCCTCATGCCGGACGCCACGCCCGTCGTACCCTCCCAGCCGACCTCCCTGCCGCGCAATGCGCTCGGGGCCAGCGCCGCCAACGATGACGCCCTGATGTTCGATCTCGCGCCCGTTTCGCTCTGGCTCGAGGACTTCAGCGGTGTGAGGCAACTGTTCGACGAATGGCGCGCGCAAGGGGTCACCGACCTGCGCGCCCACTTCAGGATCGACCCGGCGCACGTCGCCGCTTGCTCGCGGCGCATTCGTGTCATCAAGGTCAATCGACGAACGTTGTCGATGTTCAACGCCCCATCGCTCGACGCGCTCGTGGCCGGCCTGCCGCGCATCTTCCGCGACGACATGCTCAAGACCCACATCGAAGAGCTTTGCCAGTTGTGGGACGGCCGTACACACTTCACGAGCAAGACGGTCAACTACACGCTCGATGGCCGGCGTCTCGATGTGCTCCTGAACGGCTCGGTCCTGCCCGGGCACGAAGCCACGCTGGGACGCGTGCTGATCTCGCTGGAAAACGTGACCGAACTCGAACACGCCCGCGAGCGCGTGACGATGGGCGAGCAATACGCACGCGGGCTGTTCGAATACTCGCCAGTCTCGCTTTGGGTCGAGGATTTCAGCGCCATCAAGTTGTTGCTCGACGACGCCCGTGCGCGTGGCATCACGGACTTCCGCACGTTTACCGACGTTCACCCCGAATTCGTGGAACGGTGCATGACCGAGATCCACGTGCTCGACGTGAATCGCCATACGCTCGCGATGTTCGTCGCGCCCGACAAGGCCTCGCTGCTCGCCCGCCTGCCCGAAGTGTTCCGCGACGACATGCGACACAATTTCCGCGAGCAGTTGGTCGACCTGTGGGAGAACAAGCTGTTCCAGCAGCGCGAAGTCGTCAACTACGCGCTCGATGGCAACGAGATCAACGTTCATCTGCAATTCGCGGTGCTGCCCGGTCACGAGGCGCGCTGGGACCTGGTGCTCGTGGCGCTCACTGACATCACCGCGCGCAAGAAGGCCGAGTCGTATCTCGAATTCCTCGGCAAGCACGACGTGCTGACCAAGCTGCGCAACCGCTCGTTCTATGTCGACGAACTCAATCGGCTGGAGCGCAAGGGGCCCTATCCGGTGACGGTGATCGTCGCCGACCTGAACGGCCTGAAGACCGTGAACGATCAGCTAGGGCACGCCGCAGGCGACGCGCTGCTACGCCGTGCGGGCGAGGTGTTGGGCAAAGCGGTCACCGCCCCGCAGATCGCGGCGCGCATCGGCGGTGACGAATTCGCGTTGCTGCTGCCCTCCACCGATGCGACGAGTGGCGCGACGCTGATCGAGAGCATTCGCCAACTCGTGGAGTTGAACAACTCGTTCTACCCTGGCACGGCGCTCTCCTTCTCGATGGGGATGGCGACGTGCGAGGCTGGAGAGCGGCTCGAAGCCACGACCCAACGGGCCGATTTGCTGATGTACGAAGAAAAGCGCAATCACTACGCCGGCACCATGAACGAACGGCGTGTGCTCGATGGACTGCCGTCCGGCACCGGCGAGATGAGCGGTGGCGGCAGTCGCGACTGAAGCGACTAGCGCGGCTGGAACGCGATCAGGCTCATGCCCGCTAACGCAATGGCCACACCGGCCATGTCCCACGGCGTTGGGCGCACCCCGTCCACGAGCCATAGCCACACGATCGCCACGCTGATATAAACGCCGCCGTACGCCGCATAAACACGACCGGCCGCCGACGGATGCAGCGTCAGCAGCCACGCGAAAAGCGCGAGCGACATCGCCCCCGGCACAAGCAGCCATGCGCTGCGATCGTGCTTGAGCCACAGCCAGGGCAAATAGCAGCCGACGATCTCCGCCACCGCCGTGACGACATAAAGCAGGAAGGTTTTCATCGTGCGATTATGCCCGGCGCGAATCGAATGCGTCATATCGCAGGCAACATCGACAGGCTAATCGCCGGGTGGCCTACAATGCCGCGTCTACCGGAGAAGCTCATGGAATCGTTGGAAGCACGCGTCGTCGAACTCGAAGTCAAGGCGGCGTTTCAGGAAGATTTGCTTGAAACCCTCAACGACATCGTCACGCGTCAGGAGCAGCAGCTCGATTTGCTGCAAAAGCAGATCAAGGCGCTGTACCAGCAGATGCAGTCGCAGGGACAGGGGGGAAACGATGGCAATCCACGCCATGAAGTCCCGCCGCATTATTGAACTGGATCGAACCGGATCGAACTGGCGGGCCGGTAGCGCCGTTGCGCGAAGACGAACGTGCGTGGGCACGGATTGACACGGTTCGCACGGGCAATTGCCGCACGCAGAACGATTCTGCGTCGTCCGGGTCACATCATCATCGACGATTCAGGCATGGCCGCGCCGTGCCGTGCCCGTCCCTCGGACCTTCGTAACATGACCGCTTACCGCCCGCCTCGTCGCCTCCTCCCCACCGACACCTCGGACAGTTCCGTGACCTCGCGCCGCGACGCGCTGCGCCTGACGGCGGCGGGGCTCCTCGGCCTTGCGCTCGCCCCGCTCATGCGCCCGGCCAATGCCGCGTACAACATCTGGACCGGCGAGTACACGATGACACGTCAGGACATCGAGGCGGCCGTCGGCAAGCGCTTCCCCACCACGCTCAACTACGGCCAACTGCTGTCCGTCGAACTGACGCATCCAAAAATCGGCTTCAACCCGCAGGCCAATCGCGTCATCACGCAGATCGACGCGCAATTGCAGAACGTCTTGCTGCAAGGCCAGCCGCTCGCTGGCGTGCTGAGCCTGTCGAGCGCGCTGAAATACGACCCGGTCAAACGCGCCGTGTTGCTCGACAACCCGAACGTCGAGCGTGTGGATGTGAACGGCATGCCCCCGGCATACGACCAACAATTGACGGCCATTGGCGGCTCTCTCGCCCAGCAAGTACTCAATCAGTATCCGATCTATACATTCAAACCCGAGCAATTGCGTTATGGCGGACGCGATGTCGAGCCGGGCGCCATCACCGTGCTGTCCGACGGCATCAAGGTCGAAGTCAAAACGAAGTGACAGGATCGCGCGCCGTGTCGCAAAAGAACAAGGGCAGCCCGCGGGCTGCCCTTGCCTTATGCCGCAGGGTTCTCCGGCGTCGCGCTTGCGCGTGAGACCGGGAACGCCACGAACTCAGACCACCGTCAGCGTCACGTCGATGTTGCCACGCGTGGCGTTCGAGTACGGGCACACGATGTGTGCCTTCTGTACCAGCGCTTCGACCGTCGCGCGATCCACGCCCGGCACGCTGATCTTCAGTTCCGCCTGAATGCCGAAGCCCGTCGGGATCTGGCCGATTCCGACGCTTCCGTCGATCTTCGTGTCGGCGGGCAGCGCAATCTTTTCCTTGCCCGCCACGAACTTCAGCGCGCCCAGGAAGCAGGCCGAGTAACCCGCGGCAAACAGTTGTTCCGGATTCGTGCCGCCAACGCCCGCGCCGCCCATTTCCTTGGGTACAACCAGCTTGACGTCAAGCACGCCGTCGGACGACACGGCACGGCCATCACGGCCTCCGGTCGCGGTGGCATGGGCGGTGTACAGCACTTTTTCGATCGACATAACGAACTCCTGGTGAGTAGAGAATTTCACTTCCAAACTTCGATCGCCCCAGCCCGGCACACCTTCCCGGTGTTGCCTTCCGGCCCGACGACCCCTCTGACATCCGCTGGCCGGCTCGTGCGAGCCGGCGTCAACTCAAGCGACGCCGCACACCGACGCCACCACATCCTCCAGGCGCGACGGCGCCCGGAACAAACGGGAAGCCATCACGCTCCCCTGAAACCCGGCAAACAGCGCACGCGCAGTACTATCGGGCGACGACGTCAGCGTGAGCGAACCGTCTGCCACGCCCTGGGCCAGCACACGTGCCAACCACGCTTCGTGATACGCGAAGAATCGCTGCACCGCTTCGCGAACCGTCTCCGGCAGCGTTTCGATGTCGGCCGCCAGCATGCCGCACAGACAGATCCGATGCCCGTCGGCCGCGATGCGCCCGAATCCTCGCGCATACAACGCCAGCTTCTGCGCAGGCGGCAGTGCCTCGTCGATGCCCGCCAGCCCTTCCTTGATCAACGCGTCGTAAGCCTTGATGGCTTCGAGTACGAGATCTTCCTTGGCCGGGAAGTAATAGTGGATGCTCGACGTCTTGACCCCGACTTGCTCAGCGAGATCCCGATAGCTGAAGCCGTTGTAGCCCCGCGTCATCAGGAACCGCTGCGCATGCTCGAGCAGTTGTTCCTTGACGGTCGGTGTCGTTGGCGATGTATGTGTGCGATTCATGAAACGAACTTTATCTACCAGTAGATAGATAGTCAAGCCGTTTTGTCCGATCGATCGATGGATTTTTTCAATGAAGGCCATAGTCGGGACGCCACTCCCCCCTGCCATGCGCGGCGCCCAAGACGACAAACAGCGAATCTTGCGAGCCGCTGTTCCATGAATGGCCAAATCTCGCCAGGTGTCCGACGTCGCTCAGAAGTCGATCTTCGCGTTCAGGCTGACCATGCGCGGGTCGGCCGGCTTGATGTAGTTGTCGTACTGATATTCCCAATACTTGCGGTTGGTCAGGTTGCTCACCGCCGCGCGCAGCGTCACGTCCTTACCTGCGACGCGCGTGCGGTAGGTTGCGCCGAGGTTGATCAACGTATAGCCCGAGACGGTCAGCGAGTTCTGCGGATTGAGCGCCGTGCGACCGTTGTAGCGAATATCGCCCCCGACCGACAGACCCGGCACGTAAGGCACCTTGTACTCGACGTTGCCCGAGAGCACGAAGCGCGGCGCGCCGCCCACCCGGTTGCCGTCGAAACCGTTCGTACGGGCGTACCAACTATCGAGCGCCATGGCGCTGGCGCCGAGCGTCCACCGTGGCCCCAGCTTCACCGCCCCGGCCAACTCGATCCCCTGGTAGATCGACTGGCCGTCCGAGACGCGTGCGTTGGCGCTGTTCGTGTACACCGCACCCCGCTCAATGCGGAAGAGCGCTGCCGTCGTGCTCCACGTGGACTGCTCCGTCTTCACGCCAACCTCATACTGGCGGCTCTTGAACGGGTTGAGTACCGCGCCCGCGTTGGCGTAGGTCGACCCCACCACTTCGCCAGCCTCCAGCGCTTCCACATAGCTGGCGTATGCCGTCGCGTTCGGCGCGAGCTTGTACATGACGGCGAGTGTCGGCGTGAACACACCGTTCGTCGAGTAGGTCGAGATCCCTTGCGCGTTCGTCTGATTGTAGTTAGTGAAGCGCGCGCCGCCGAGCACCGACAGTCGATCCGTGATCTGTACCGTGTCGGAGGCGAAGACCGAGCGCTGTTCAATGGCGCTGGCGCGTTGCGCCTGGAGCGTCGAGCCGTCGCCAAAGAACTGATACGACGCCCCCTGGTACAGATTGCCCGAGTATGTCGAGAAGGGAACATACGCGTTCGCGGTGACCGGGCTGTACAGATACGCGTAGTCGTTCGTCTGATACTGCGATGCGTAGCCGAACGTGAGCTGGTGCGCGAGCGGCCCCGTACGAACCTTGCCCTCGGCCGCCACCTGCCACGCGTGGAACGTATTGATTTCGTCGCCCAGATCGTTCAGGCCACGGAAGTCGCCTGCGCCGTTGAGCAGATAGAGCGTGGCTTCGTTACGGTCGCGCGTCGACTTGTTGTAGGCGAAGTTGGCCGACACCTTCCAGTCCGGATTCAACTGATATTGCAGGCCGGTCGTGTAGAACTGCGTGATGGTGTTCAGATGCGTGGCCTGCGTCTGAAGATTCGCGTTCGACACATTGATCGGCCCCGGCAACTGATGGCCCTGGAAGGACGCCGTCGAGAGCGAGGGCGTGGTGCCTGTCGCCCGGCGATCCTGGTACATCGCGCCGAAGTTCCACGTCAGGTCGGGCGTCAAACGTGCGTCGAGCGCGAGCGACACCGTGTCGCGATTCAGATTGCCGTCCGAATAGGTGCGGCCTTCCTCGTGCGTGTAATTCAGCCGGGCGCCGAACATGTCGTTCGGCCCGGCACGCCCCCCGAGATCGACATGCTCGCGCCAGATGCCGTTCGAATGGAAACCGACATCGATGCTGGCGATGCGCTCGTCCGTCGGCTTTTTCGTCACATAGTTGACGACACCGCCCGGGGCAACGAAGCCGTACATGAAACCGGACAACCCCTTGAGCAGTTCCAAGCGGTCGAACTGCTCGTACGGCATCGTCACGCCGTAGGTCATCACGGGCATCCCGTCGAGCTTGAAGCCGGATTGCCAGTCGATCGGCATGCCGCGCACATAGATGTAGCCGGCCCAGGCATCGAAGGCGTTGCTGCCGTCGGTCACCGAGGCGTCGGTCGAGAACACGTCGCCAAGCTTCGCGGGTTGGCGTTGTTCGAGCTGCTCCTGGCTGACCACCGTTGTGGAGAACGGCGTATCGAGCTGGCTGCGCGAGCCAAGCGCGCCGGATTGCACTGGCTGCTTGAGGTTCTGCGGCGTTTCACGCAGGGCCGAGCCGGTCACCGTTGTGGCCTGGAGCGTGGCTTGGGCATCGGCGTCGGTTGTCGTTCCATCCGTGGACGTGGCCGCCATCGACTGGGCGATGGCCGGTGCGGCGACAAAGGCCAGGAGTGCGGCCAGCGCGAGCGGCGCCAGACGGCTTCGGGGAACGACGACGTTGCCCGTAGCGGTGCGGCCAGCCTCCCCCGAGGCGCCGTGATGGTAAGCGAAGGTCATGCTGCAAATCCCGAGTGACGGTTTGAAATATTTATTGAATGCGAATCGTTAACATTATCATTCAAAGATCGGAATATTAACAAACGTTCACGTATCGTCAACAAGTGTTGAAGATCGGCGTCGCGGGACAACACGGAAATACAACATTTCCATCCCATACAGGAAGGGAATGTTGGCAAACGACGCTGCCGGACAGTTGCCGCGGCGGTGGTTTCGGGGCGGTGGTCTGACCGGCGCATCGGAAACCGTGTCAAATAGGCTAGTATTGCGGCACTGTCGCCGACCGAGCGGCTAATTGACTGGACCGCCGACCCTCATCCGGGGCGCGCGTGCAATGTGGTATGGACCTCGACGCCATTGATCTGAAGATTTTGCGGGAGCTGCAAGCGGACGCCCGCCTCACCAACGTAGAACTCGCCTCGCGCGTGAACCTCTCGCCGTCGCCTTGCCTGGCGCGCGTGAAAGCGCTCGAAGCGGCGGGCTACATTCGCCAGCGCGTCACGCTGCTCGATCCGTCCCGGCTCGGGTTGCACATCAACGTTTTCATCCACGTCACGCTCGAAAACCAGAATCGCGACGGTCTGGATGCGTTCGAAACGGCCGTCACCGCATTGCCCAACGTCATGGAGTGCTACCTGATGTCGGGCGACGCCGATTACCTCCTGCGCGTTATGGTCAGCGACATGAGTGCCTACGAGACGCTCATCACCGATCGGCTCTCCCGCATCCCGGGCATCCGCAACATTCGCTCCAGTTTCGCGCTCAAGCAGGTCTTGTACACCACGGCCGTCCCGGTGCCCGACCGCTCCGGCGATGCCTGAGGCCGCGTCCCCCGCTACGTTCGCGACGTCCGACGCCGGCCAGCCCCCGCACGGCGGGGCCGGCCAGCAGATCGCCTTGCACGTCGCGGCCATGTTGTTCGGCGCTTCGGCACTGTTCGGCGAGCACATTGCCGCGAGCAGCGCGATGATCGTCTTCGGTCGCGGCCTCTTTTCGTGGCTTGCGCTGAGCGTCATTGCCCTCGCAGGTCTGGCGGGCATGCGCAGTGCCGCGCGGGTCGCGGGCGGC